>SMXJ01000122.1 GCA_004356305.1 Bacteroidota bacterium
ACGCAATTACAGCCGCCCACAACCCCGGTTGCTCGAAACTAAACCACCCAAAAGCACTAAAAGTTACACTTATATATACCCAATAAGGTAAGGGTAATAAGTTGAGGGCTGCCAGAAGAATTCCGTAGAAAAAACGATTCGTCTTTGAATGATTTACCTCTTTGGGAATCTCTCTGCGCGTGTCTTTAGCGATAAAAAAGAAATAGATGGTAATACATAGAAATATCCCCAGCGCTACTTTTTGAAGCATATCTATGATCTCAGGATGCTTGTCCAGATAACGGGCAAACAATAAAGCGACATAGGTTTGTACACAGACCGTCAAGCAAACTCCTGCTGAAAATAACAAGGCGATCTTTCGCCCTTGTTTCATACTGATCTTTGCAGCGGACATGTTTAGTAATCCAGGTGGTATCACCCCTACAAGAGCAGCTATAAAGCCAATTGCAAAGTTGAGAAGTACAGACATGTAGGTTGGTTTACCCTGTCAATATACACAATTATTTGGAACGTAATTTAAACCTCAAATAGGTGATCTTCTTACCTTCTTCCAAATAGCCCATTTCGTAAAAAGTTTGAATCGTGGTGACTTCATCAGGCATATCGTGGCTGCCGTATACATCGTGATGGGCGTACTCAATCTCTTCTTCCATACCCTGTAGCAATCCAAGAGTATATCCATGCATAAATTCGCTATCGGTCTTTAGGTGTATGACCCCACCGGGTTTAAGGATACTTCGGTATTTGTCAAGAAAAGTGGCATTAGTGAGACGATGTTTGGTCCGTTTATACTTAATTTGAGGATCGGGGAATGTGATCCATATTTCGTCTACTTCGCTCTCTGCAAAGCAAAGATCGATCAGTTCAATTTGAGTTCTTAGAAAACCTACATTCTTCAAATTCTCTTCTATGGCGGTTTTAGCTCCTCTCCAAAAACGTGCTCCCTTAATATCAACCCCGATAAAGTTCTTACCCGAATATTTTTTTGCGAAGCTGACGGTATATTCGCCTTTACCACATCCCAGCTCTAACGCTATAGGTTGGGTATTTTTGAAAAATTTCGAGCCCCAATTCCCTTTTAAGGAAAAGGTGCCCGCGGTTAATTCCGCCCTCGATGGTTGCACCACGTTCGCAAAGGCTTCATTTTCTTTAAAGCGTTTTAGCTTGTTCTTACTTCCCACAGAATTATTCTTTTCATTAAATTTTCAGTAAAATTAATGAAATATTAATCTGAAGAGAGAATCCATACCTTTGTTTTATTCAATTTTGAAGTAATAAATACAAATTCAACCGCTTGAATAAAAGAAAAACCATACTCGTTGCACCGCTCAATTGGGGGTTAGGCCATGCTACCCGTTGCATTCCTATCATCAGGGCTTTGATCACACACAATTATAATGTGCTTCTCGCAAGCGATGGTGCGGCCTTGTTATTTCTTCGGAAAGAATTCCCACAATTACATTTTATCGAGCTTCCATCTTATAATATTACTTATCCCAGGAAGGGACACTACTTTAAAATGAATTTATTTCTGAAGCTTCCCCAGATCCAAAAAACAATGTCTTCAGAAAAAGAAATGATCAAAAATATGGTGGCTAAAGGTAAGATCGACGGAATTATTAGCGACAATCGATTGGGTGTATTCAACAGAAAAGTTCCTTCTGTCTTCATTACGCACCAACTCCGTGTTTTAAGTGGATACACTTCTTTTTTCAGTAGTAAAATACATCAAAGGATCATGAAAAAATTTGATTCTTGTTGGGTGCCCGATGTGGGCGGGCCCATAAATTTGAGCGGAAAACTGGGTCATCCTAAAAAAATAAATTTTAAAGTTTTATATATAGGCCCCCTGAGCCGTATGATAAAAAAGAAAATGCCTTATAAATATGATGTTTTGGCACTACTTTCAGGGCCGGAGCCACAACGAACCATGCTTGAACTAAAGCTGATGGAGGTCTTTTTAAACTCTTCGAAAAAAGTATTGATGGTAAGGGGTGTGGTTGAAGAGTTTCATCAGGTCTCAGTACATAAAAATGTCACGGTTGCCAACTTTATGCAAAGTGAAGGCCTCGAAAAAGCCATCAATGAAAGTAAGGTCGTGGTTTCAAGATCGGGTTATACGACGGTGATGGACCTCGCTGCGATGGAAAAACCAGCTTTCTTTATTCCCACTCCCGGTCAATACGAACAAGAATACCTTTCGGAACAATTAAGAGATAATGGCATTGTTCCTTCCTGTGAACAAAAAGAGTTCTGTTTGGACAAACTGAACGAAATTAGCCATTATAATGGCTTGAGATCTTTTAAAAGTGAGCCCGACTACTCCCAATTATTCGGATCTTTCGAGGGTAAATGAAAATTCTGAACCTACTCCAAACTGGCTTTCCACATATATTTTTTCATTATGAGCTTCAACGAGATGTTTCACAATGGCAAGTCCCAAACCACTGCCTCCTTCTTCCCGGGAACCACTTTTGTCTACTCTGAAGAAGCGCTCGAACAGTCTTGTGATTTTGTCTTCTTCTATCCCTTCACCATTATCGGTCACTCGTACGATCACCTTATTTTGGACCAGATCCTCAATACTCACTTCTGTAGTACCATCAACTTTGCCGTATTTAATGGAATTATCGACAAGGTTGGTTAAAATTTGTTGGATTCGCTGCTGGTCCGCCTTGACCATTACACTTTTCTGATATTTTTTATCGAACTCGAGTGTAATATTTTTACTGGAGGCTTTCATTTCGAGCAAATCGAATGCATTTTGGACGATCTCTATAATATTGAATTCTTCCTTGTTTAATATAAGATCTCCAACTTCTAGTTTGGTTATCAGATCCAGATCCTTTACGATATAGATAAGTCGTTCAACCCCTTTATTAGCTCTTTGAAGGTATTTTTTCCGAACCGCTTTATCTTTCATCGCCCCATCCAAAAGGGTCAAAATATATCCCTGCACGGTAAAAAGAGGTGTTTTGAGTTCGTGTGAGACATTTCCCATGAATTCTTTTCTGTAGTGTTCACGAATCTTGAGGGTTTCTATCTCTAGTTTTTTGTTTTCGGCAAATCGCTGCACTTCCTTGGTGAGTGTTTCCATATCGGTTGTGATCTGCTGTCTTTGGAAAGTAGTGGCATCGAGCAAGGTCACATCATCGTATATTTTTTTAATACGATTATAAATAAATTTTTCTACCCGGTATTGGATGATGAAAAAGGAAAAAACGTAACACCCCACAAAAAAGGGTGCTACGAACCAATAATTTATCCTACCATGGAAGTAAAAAAAAACACTCAGTGAGAGCGTCAGGAAAATGGTTATTAGCGTCGCGGTGAACCACGCAAACTTATATGTTTTTCTAAAATTATTCGCCATTACACTACAAACTTATATCCTACACCTTTGACAGTCTTAAATTTATCGTCCCCAATTTTCTCGCGTAGCTTACGTATATGAACATCTATGGTTCTTCCGCCAACCACAACTTGGTTTCCCCAAACACTGTCCAAAATATCATCTCTCTTAAATACTTTACCGGGCCTGGAAGCCAACAAAGCTAATAATTCAAATTCTTTTCTGGGTAAAATTATTTCCTCTTTTCCTTTAAGAACTTTATATTCCTCTCGGTTAATTACCAAATCGCCCAGTTCTATATTGGTGTCACTCAATTCATTTTCTTTGAACCTTCTTAGCAAAGCTTTCACTTTACCAACCAATACCTTGGGTTTCACCGGCTTGGTGATATAATCGTCTGCCCCTGCTTCAAATCCGGCAAGCTGTGAATAATCCTCTCCTCGAGCAGTTAAGAACGTTATGACCGTTTCTGAAAGCTCCGGTATCCTACGTATTTCTTCGCAGGCCTCAATACCGTCCATCTCGGGCATCATAACATCCAAAATGATCAAATGGGGTTTGTGTTTAACAGCTTGGGAAATTGCCTTGACCCCATTAGAGGCCGTAAAGATCTGATAACCTTCATTGGACAGATTATATCTAATGATCTCCAGGATATCGGGCTCATCATCTACCAATAATATTCTGATGTTTTTCTTCTTCATGTTTCATAATTAAGAATGATAAATATACTGCTAATCCGGTTTAGAATATTATTGTTATTCTAAATGTTAGACAGCTCAAAAAAAATACGTATATTTATGCTTCTTCCCGGTACCATAAATCAATTTTATTATGAAAAAAGTAACTCTTTTAGGAGCAATCCTTATTAGTTGTGCTTCTTATGCACAAGAACTATTTACCAGTTTTGAAGAACCGGAAGTCTTTCCGGGAGATTATACCGATACCGGCGACCCTAATGTGGCGCACGATCTCGTGAATAATCCAAATGAACCTCTCGTAGATTTCACCTTTACCGGAGGAGAATTAGGCTTTAATGCCCGATATGTACCCTATGACACTCCCGGAGTGGGATTAACCGATGGAGACAAAGTAGGTGTGACCGACGACCCCCCTACCGGGACCGATCCATATACTGATGGTGTACAAGGATACCAAATAAGTGATGTGGATGGTAACTTTATTTTAGAGTTTGATCCTATATTATCCTCTAAATTTGTATTTTTTTATATTGATTTATTTGTTTCTGAAACGGGTTATGAAGGGGATGGCACTGTTAATGAATCTGGGTCCGATAGGTTGCATATTTATGTAAGAGAAATAGCAGGAAATGGTATATTCGATATTGTAAACACAACGGGGACCGACATTAACGATGTGTTAATAGCAGGTGTCCCTATAGAAGGTAGGTGGTTCAATGTTGGAATTGAACTTGAAGATTTTGATCCGGAAACCTTATTTCAATTAGTAATTGAGGTTAGATGTAATTCCAGTGCCGAGGCTTTCTTTTTTGATAATTTTACTTTTGGTGGTGTTTTCGGTATTGAAGACAATAATAAAACGTTTTTCTCCCTTTTTCCAAACCCGGCGACAACGGGCTTTGTAATCATTAAATCCAAAATTGATGGTGATAAAAAAATCACTGTTTTTGATGTTTTAGGGAAAGAAGTAATTAATACTACAATAACAGATAACAGATTAAATATTTCTACCCTAACAAGCGGTGTTTATTTTATAAAGATCTCTCAGGGGGTGGCCTCCACAATTAAAAAATTAGTAAAAATATAAGGCTTCCTAGCCAATATTTCGGAAAGGTTCTGTTTTTACGGAACCTTTTTCAATTTGTTGAGGCTACAATTCTATCAGAATATACTACTATTTTAAATTTTACAATTGGGTTATCCTTCTATACGGCGGGGTCTTTTTTAAGTACCTTTGTCATTAAAGACAATCCTTTTCTGAAACGAAACAATGTTAGAGAATAAGATTTTTACGATTTCTACTTCGGAAGAATTTGCTGCTTTGGCTCTTAAAATTTTTCAACTACAATATGATAAGGTCAAAGTCTACCGGGATTTCTGTGATCTGTTAAGAACAACTCCTGCTTCGGTAAAAACCATTCAGGACATTCCCTTTTTGCCCATCGAATTTTTCAAGCAGCAGCATGTTATTTCATCGGAAAAAACTTCAGAAAAAACCTTTACTAGCAGTGGCACCACAGGTATTCCTAGTAAACATTATGTCGCAGACCTCGAATTATACAGACGAAGTTTTACAGCAGCCTTCACCGAATTTTATGGTCATCCCCAGGAATTTATTATTCTGGCCCTACTGCCATCCTATCTGGAACAGGAAGGATCCTCACTGGTTTTTATGGTCCATCATCTCATCAAAGAAAGTAATGATCCCCAAAGCGGATTTTACCTCAACAATTCCAAAGCGCTTATCGATATACTTCATCAATCGGAAAACCAAAATAAGAAAACAGTGCTCATTGGGGTCTCCTATGCATTGCTGGATTTAATTGAAAACCAATCGTTCCAACTTGAAAATACGGTCGTTATGGAAACTGGCGGAATGAAAGGAAGAAGAAAAGAAATGATCAAAGATGAACTACATCAAATATTGAAAAAAGGCTTCGGAGTCTCCGGGATACATAGTGAATATGGCATGACAGAACTCTTATCACAATCCTATTCTGAGGGTGAGGGTGTTTTTAAATGTCCTCCATGGATGCAGATTCTAATTCGCGATCCCGAAGATCCGCTGACACTCTTTGAGGGTAAAACCGGTGGTATCAACGTGATCGATCTGGCTAATATACATTCCTGTTCTTTTATTGCCACTCAGGATCTCGGAAAAGTATTTGCTGATGGTAGTTTCGAAATTTTAGGTAGATTTGACACCAGCGATATACGAGGCTGTAATTTGATGGTACTCTAAATGAACTCTACCAAAAAAAATAAGAACGGCTGTCTTTGGATCTTCATCTTTGGGCTCATCAGCCTTTTTGGGTGGATCTTTATCTCGGCTTTTACCAATTTCAATCTTTATATTTCGGGAATAGCAGCCATGATATTGTCGGCATTATTGACTTCAAAATGGTTAGGAAGGCCATCCATCATAGGAATTCTTGTAAATAGTATTATTATCTTTTCAGTGATATTCGGTCTGCGCGTTATTTCGAACTTTTTTTTGGAAGCAATTACAATAACTTCGGAAGAACCTGATTTCAAAATAAAAGAAAGTGTAAGCCTCACAACGATCATTGAAGATAACGATACCATCCCCGTTTATTCAAGCCATCGTGTTTGGAGAGATAACTACGGAAACAACTTTGAAGGAAAACTCCGCGTACGGGATAAAGATTACCTCCGCTTAAAAGACAGACTGAAGAGCTGGTCGGCAAGAGACGCCACTGTGAATTTTTGGGGAAGTCTTTACGATTATTTGGAACAAACCGATAGTCCCAGTCTGGACTTGGTAATAGATACCTTTCAAGAGATCCATAGTGAAAGGAAACTCAACCAAATGGAGTTTGCTGAAATGGTAGTGACTTGCATACAGGATATTCCCTATTCTTTTGTTTTTCAAGAAGCTTGTCTCGCTGCCGAAAATTACGAGCCTTCCATCAGGCGAGTTCTGGAAGAATGTCCGGAGTGCTGTATGGGTAATGTGACTTACGGTATTCAAAACCCGGTATCATTTATTCAGAATTTAAAGGGAGATTGTGACACCCGAACCGTCATTATTTATTCGATTTTGAAGCATTTCAATTATGACGTGGCTATCATGAATAGCGAATTTTACCGACATTCAATTATTGGGATCAATCTGCCTGCCAAAGGACTGTACAAACGCCATTATGGGAAAAAATACATGGTTTGGGAAACCACTGCAAAATATTATGAAGCCGGAAACCTTCCCGGCAATTTTGATGATATCACTCATTGGAACGTGATACTAACCAGTAAATAAAAGATTATGAATAAACAACTTTTTACACTCGCCCTTTTCGAGATCATTATTTCTATAGTGTTTTCTGTAGTAATTATTTACCTCTCTTACAGTATCCTTCACAAGCTGTTCTTTAAAAAAATGGACCTGAAGGGAAGTAATATGGCCTTTTCGGTCTTTACCGGAGGAATTGTGCTTTCAATTGGCCTTATATTAAGCGAAATTCTCCCTTCGATCACCAACATTGTACGGCTTTCCACCACCCAGATGGAAACGGTTGATTTTAGCATAATTGTACAATATTCAGGGCTTTATTTATTGATCGGATTTTTAGCGGCTTTAATTATCAATGTCTCGGTATTCTTATTGTTCTCGCTTCTCACCAGAGGGATCAATGAGTTTCAGGCCATTAAAGACAATAATGTCCCTGTGGCAATAGTGGTGGTAGCGACACTCTTGAGTATTACACTTATCGTAAAAGAAAGCATTGCGTTATTGATAAGCTCTTTGATCCCTTATCCTGAAGTTGCAAACTTTTTGTAAAAAGTTGTAAGGAATTTCAATAAAAAGAGACCTATCTATTGTTATGAGAAAGGATGTTAAGATCCTTCATAATTGGTTGGTTAGTTAGTTTGAAAACCCCCTGCACTTGCACGGGGTTTTCTATTGCCAAGAGTAGTTTTGTTATAGGGTTAGCCAGAATGGAGAATTAATCCACTTTAATAATGAACTTGTTCTTTTTTCCTCTTTGAATTAATATGAATTGACCGTTGATCAGATCCTGCTCTTTAATTATATAGCCCTCGGAAACTTTATTCAAGTTAACCGAAATTGAATTTTCCTTTAATGCCCGTATTGCTTCTCCATTCGACTTCAGGAATCCGGTCTTCTCTGCCAAAGCGCCAATTATATCTAATCCATGAGTAACTATACTTTTCGGGATCTCGGCTTGATTAACACCATCAAAAATTTCTAAGAATGTTTGTTCGTCTATTTTTTTTAGATCTTCTGCCGCTGTTTTACTGAACAATATTTCTGAAGCCTTTAAAGCTCGTTGATAAGCCGGTTCACCATGAACCGTAGTAGTAATTTCTTGTGTAAGACGCTTTTGCAGTTTCTTTAAATGCTTCTCATTTTCATGTTCACTTATCAGTGCCTCAATGGTCTCTTTATCAAGAAATGTGAATATTTTGATATACTTTTCGGCATCTTCATCACTGGTATTCAACCAATATTGATAGAATTTATAAGGCGAGGTTCTTTTGGCGTCCAACCAAATATTACCATCTTCACTCTTTCCGAATTTACTGCCATCACTTTTGGTGATCAAGGGACAAGTAAGTGCAAACCCTTTGCCTCTTCCTATTCGCCGTATCAATTCGGTTCCTGTTGTGATGTTTCCCCATTGATCGCTACCTCCCATTTGCAGGGTACAGCCGTTGTTTTGAAACAGGTGTAAGAAGTCATACCCTTGTACCAATTGATAGCTGAACTCTGTAAACGACATCCCTTCCTGGCCTTCCCCTGAAACACGATTTTTCACAGAGTCTTTAGCCATCATATAATTAATGGTAATATGCTTTCCTACGTCGCGAATAAAGTCCAGAAAACTAAACTCCTTCATCCAATCATAATTGTTAACCATCACGGCTTCGTTATCGGCTCCAGATGAAAAATCTAAAAACCTCGATAATTGTTGCCGTACACATTCCTGATTGTGACGCAGTGTTTCCTCATCCAATAAATTACGCTCACTGGACTTCCCGGACGGATCACCAATCATTCCCGTAGCTCCTCCTATCAATGATACCGGCTTATGCCCGGATCGTTGAAAAAACGCCAATAGCATAATCGGAACGAGATTGCCAATGTGCAATGAGTCTGCCGTAGGATCAAAGCCAACATAGGCAGCCCGCATTTTCTCCAATAAATGAGTTTCGGTATCGGGCATCACATCGTGAACCATCCCTCGCCATTGTAACTCTTCAATGAAATTTTTTGGCATATCAATTAGAATTTGAGCAAAGATAGTGGGATAGCGGTAAAGACAAAAGAGTATTTTAAAAAAGAGTACTTTTAACTCATGATTTTAGTTACGGGGGCGACGGGATTGGTGGGCGCACATTTATTGTTTGCTTTACTACAAAAGCATAACACCGTTCGCGCTACTCACAGAGCATCGAGTGATCTTCAAGCTGTAAAAAAAGTGTTTTCCTTTTATACAGACGATGTAGAAACATTATATAAAAAAATAGAATGGATAGAGGCCAACATCATCGAGCTCCCTGCGTTGCTACTGGCCTTTAAAGATGTTAATACGGTTTATCATTGTGCCGCATTTATTAGTTTTAATCCCAAAAAATATTACGACCTAACAAAAACGAATGTTGAAGGTACCGCTAACGTGGTGAATCTATGTTTGAAAAACAAGGTTGAAAAGCTGTGTTATGTAAGCTCTATAGCAACCTTGGGAAGTACTTTGAACGGTAAGCCAATTACTGAAGAAACCCACTGGAACCCGGAAGAAAATAACAATGTTTACTCTATAACCAAATATGGAGCCGAGATGGAAGTTTGGCGTGGTATGAGAGAAGGTCTTAACAGTGTGATCGTTAATCCGGGAGTGATCTTGGGAGAAGGATTCTGGAATTCCAGTAGTGGGATCATTTTTAAGAATGCAGCCAGGGGAATGAAATATTACACCACTGGATCTTCAGGATTTGTAGATGTAAGAGATGTTGTATCTACTATGATCCAACTTGTGGAAAGTGATCGTTCCAATCAGAGGTATTTATTGGTAGCGGCTAATCTCTCCTATTTAGACTTGTTTACCCGTTTGTCCATTTCCTTCGGAAAAAAACCACCCTCAAAAGCTATTGGCAAAAATACCATGCTATTGCTGAGTAAACTGGATGCGATCCTGAGTTTCCTCTTCCGAAGAAAAAGAAAACTCCTGAAATCTATGGTGCATTCCATGTATAACATATCCAATTATAATGCTTTAAAAATAACAACTCAACTGGATTTTCAATACACGCCTATCGATGAAACCCTAAGCAGGGTCGTGAAAAATTATTCCTCCTCATCTTGAGGTGGTTCTGTTGATTCCCCCAAAGCAGCTTTTAGTGGAAGTATCGTATCTATTTTCGGTGAGGATCTCTTCTTTTGTAACTTCAAAATACTGTCTACACTTACTTTTTTCGTGAGAAGTAATTTTTCCACTTCCGTCATGATTTCGGTATAAATAACCAGATTAGAAGCATAATATGCGTTGCTTTTAACGAAGGTAAGACTGTCTACCTGATGTTTTTTATATAAAATGGAATCCAAATGTACCCCATTGGTGCGTAAAATCCGGTTATTATAACTTTTGCTTCTGCTAGCATTACCAATGTATGCATCTGCCAGCATCTGGACCATTTTCTCCTTAGAAAGTAGATTTTCCGGTTTTTCAGGATATTTCACATCTTGGCAACCCGCCAAAATAAGTAAAAGCACTATTATTTTTGAAAAATATCTCATCCTCTGTTAAAAGTTAGGCGTTCCCCATGAGTCCGATTGGGAAATTTTAAATTTTCGTAGGCCAGCACTCCATTCACCAAGGTGTGGGTTACTCTGGATTTGAATGTTGTCCCTTCAAATGGCGACCAGCCGCATTTGTACAAGATGTTTTCATCATTAACCGTCCAGGGGGCATTGAGATCCACTAAAACCAGATCTGCTTTATATCCTTTCCGAATATATCCCCGATCCTTTATCTCGAACAATATCGCGGGATTATGAGCTGTTTTCTCCACGATCTTTTCTAAAGAGATCACATCTTTATGGTACATTTCCAAAAGGGCAACCAGGGCGTGTTGTACCAATGGCCCTCCGGAAGGTGCCTCGATATAGATATTGTGTTTCTCTGCCAGCGTATGAGGAGCATGATCTGTGGCGATCACATCGATACGATCCTCGAGTAAGGCTTTCCATAATCCGTCTTTGTCTTCCTGGGTTTTCACGGCCGGATTACATTTTATTAGCATTCCTTTTTCCGCATAATCTTCTTTGGTGAACCAAAGGTGATGTACACATACTTCGGCGGTGATCTTTTTATCGGCCAGTTTCTCCTTTTTACTGAAAAGACGCGTCTCCTTTTCCGTAGAAATATGAAAAACATGCAATCGAGCCCCTGTCTTTTTAGCTAATTCGATGGCCTTGGATGAAGATATATAACAGGCTTCTGCGCTCCGGATCACAGGATGGTAGCTTACTGGAATATCATCCCCAAATTCACTTTGAAACTTTTCGAGATTCGATTTAATCGTAGCCTCATCTTCACAATGGACCGAAATGAGCAGATCTGTTTTACTGAAAATCTCTTCCAGAACCACAGGATCATCCACCAGCATATTACCAGTCGAAGAACCTAAAAATAATTTAAGCCCGGCAACTTTGGTCTTATCAACTTTTAAAATTTCTTCGAGATTGTCATTGGTTCCCCCAAACATAAATGAATAGTTGGCCCATGAAGTCTCAGCGGCACGGGTGAACTTTTGTTCCAACAAGTCTATGGTAGTCGCTTGAGGCACAGTATTGGGCATTTCGATAAAACTGGTAATTCCTCCCGCAACAGCTGCCTTCGATTCGGTTTCGATAGTGGCCTTATGGGTTAAACCAGGTTCTCTAAAGTGTACCTGATCATCTATCATCCCCGGCAGTAAAAAGTTATCATCAGCATCGATTATTTTGGTTTCGGCAGATTTTGCACTTATGCTATCAGAAATTTCAGCGATCCGGTCACCTTCCACCAAGACATCCCCTTTTACAATTTTGCCTTCGTTAACTATTTGTGCGTTCTTTATTAAAACCCTGTGGATCATTTATCATAATTTTTAAAAAGGCTTCTAAATTTCATTGAGATCACTCCAAATACCGCTTCAGAAATAATATTCGAGCTCATTTTGGATTCGCCTTTTATTCGGTCTGTAAATACTACGGGGACTTCCACTATTTTAAATTTGTTTAGGTATGCTTTAAATTTCATTTCTATTTGAAACGCATAACCTATGAATCGTATTTTATCGAGGTTGATCTTTTCCAGAACCCGCCTATGGTAGCAAACATATCCGGCTGTAGTGTCATGTATCCTCATTCTTGTGATAAACCGTACATATTTTGAAGCCACCCAGGATAGCAATACACGACCCATCGGCCAATTGACCACATTCACACCTGTTTTATAACGTGACCCAATCGCTACATCGTTCCCATCTATTTCGCAGGCATCGTATAACCGAATTAAATCTTTGGGATCGTGGGAGAAATCTGCATCCATCTCAAATATATATTCATAACCACGAGCAAGAGCCCATTTAAATCCGTGTATATAGGCCGTTCCCAAACCCAATTTTCCTTCTCTTTTTTCCAGAAATAGCTGGTCGGGGAATTCGGATATCAGTTCATTTACCTTAAGGGCTGTGAGGTCCGGTGAATTATCATCAACGACCAGCACTTGGAAATCTCCATCCAAAGCAAATATAATTCGCAGCAATTGTTCGATATTATCGATTTCATTGTAGGTAGGTATTACTACCAAGGTATCCCTCATGCCTCCATTTTTGGCTAAAGTACTTTTTTTTTGAAAACAGTGACTTATTCGATGGAAGTCTTAGGAAAATTTTATCAATTGCTCTAAGATTAGATTTTAGTTATATAACCCGATCATCCCTCCTATTTTTCGCTACTTTTAGCACTTTATATGAACATCTCTTGGAATACAGCCTTCGGAACATAGAAAATTGGGATTGGGTCACTGTTGTTTTGGTGGGAATCTTTGCTATACTGGCTATAACACGATATTTATATCCAAAAAGATTTCATGAATTTTTATCATTACCCCTTACTAATAAGTTTTTTAAGCTTCGTGGTAAAAACTATGAAATCAAACATCTTTTCAATGTGCTGCTTTTTGCTGTACAAGTGTTATCAATTTCGTTGTTTATTTATCTGTATTTAAGTATAACGAATCCAACGCTAGTTCGGGAAAATCAATGGCTGATTATACAAATAGGCACGGGTTATACGGTTTTTGTGTTAGTTAAGTTCCTTTCAGAAAAAATAATCGCTTATATTTTCGATATTGAAGGCACGATTAATAGCTATTTATATGAAAAATTAAGCTATACTAGTCTTATTTCTCTGCTTGTACTGATAGGAAATGTAGTGTTTGTCTTCACCATAAACCCAACCAAGAACACGTTAATATCGTTCGCAACAGTAATTGCCTGGCTTTACCTAATATCACTAATATCAAGTTTTAAAAGAAATTGGACGATAATATTAAGACATTTCTTTTATTTTATTTTGTATCTTTGCACTCTCGAAATCGTGCCCTACATTATACTATATCAGTTATTGGTGTAAATAGGACGAAAAAAGTTGCTATTTATGAAAGTGAAAACTATTTTGGTATCTCAACCGGAACCTAAAATTGAAAATTCTCCTTATTTCGACCTAATCGAAAGACAAAAAGTGAAAATTGATTTTAGACCTTTTATCCACGTGGAAGGGGTCTCCAGCAAAGAAGTACGTACGCAAAAAGTAGACCTTACCCATTATACGGCTATTATACTTACCAGTAGAAACTCGGTGGATCACTTTTTCAGAATCGCTGAAGAAATGCGATTCAAGGTACCGGATAGCATGAAGTATTTTTGCCAGAGTGAA
>SMXJ01000123.1 GCA_004356305.1 Bacteroidota bacterium
ACTCAATTTTCTCTCGAATAGCTTTCTTCTGTCGCAGGGCTATTTTCTGCAATGCCGGAATATGTGCAGCAGCCGCTGTCTCCCCCGCTTTTACGATCTGCCGTTCATCGGCAAATGACACCAACGAAAACTCATCCATCTGAGGATGGATATAAATGTCAGTTCTTTTTTTCTTCTCAACCATTTCATTGATCGTTCGAAAACTATTGATCTGCAACATCACATCCACAGCCGATTTCAATTTTTCCCGGTTCCATAGATCGTGCTGCACATCAACCCCTATCACAATATCTGCTCCCATCGCCCTCACTTCATCCACAGGATAATTGTTGACTACACCCCCATCTATATAAATGATATCGTTGATGGTCACCGGACTAAAAAGTGAAGGCAAAGCACTACTGGCTGAGAGCGCACGAGGTAAATATCCCCGGTCAAGAATTACCTCCTCACCTGTTTCTATATTGGTGGCAACACAAAAAAACGGGATGGGCAATTCACTAAAATCATTTACATCTTTTACATGAATTAACAGACGTGATAATAAATTATAAACGTTTTGCCCTTTTGAGATCCCCGAAGGGAAAGTTAGCTTGAAATCATCAAAAGGCAGGGTAAGGGCATACTTTTCCGCATCATCTTTTTCAAAAAAGGTTTTGGCACTACGTGGTACTTCATCTTGTATAAGTGTCCCGAAATCGACTATGCTAAAAATGGAGTCCAATTGTCGTGCATTATAGCCCGCGGCATACAAACCCCCTATTATGGCCCCCATACTGGTCCCACCGATATAATCTATACGAATTCCCGCATCCTCAATGACCTTTAATGCCCCAATATGAGCTAAACCCTTAGCTCCGCCGCCACTTAATACCACCCCAACCTTAATATCCTCCTCCGCTGTTTCTTGCGAGAATACAAATACCTGGGTTGACAGAATCAGCGCGAAGACTATTTTTCTCATTTTTCTTTTCTCAATTCTTAAATTTGTCGCAATTATTGAAAATATTCTGCAATTTTTTTGGCCCGGCTCACGCCCACTATTTTTTCCAGATCATCAAAACCGGCTTCACTAATACGTTTGACGCTTTTAAAATGTTTCAGCAGTTCCAGAATGGTCTTTTCTCCTATACCCGGGATCGTTTCCAAGGCAGAGTCCAGTGCTTCCTTACTGCGTTTGTCCCTATGAAAGGTAATACCAAAACGATGCGCCTCATTTCTTAATTGTTGAATGATCTTTAGTGTTTCCGATTTTTTATCCAAATAAAGCGGGATGGGATCCCCCGGATAGAACAATTCTTCCAAACGCTTAGCGATCCCTACGATAGCAATTTTGCCTCGCAATCCAAGTTTATCAAGGCTTTTTAATGCCGAAGACAACTGTCCCTTTCCCCCATCTATGATTATCAATTGTGGTAATGGTTGCTCCTCTTCCTTCAATCTTTTATAACGGCGATAGACAACTTCTTCCATCGAAGCAAAATCATCGGGGCCCTCCACCGTTTTTATATTGAATTTACGATACTCTTTTTTGCTGGGCTTTCCATTTTTAAAAACAACACAGGCGGCAACAGGATTTGTCCCTTGAATATTACTGTTGTCAAAACATTCAATATGGCGGGGTTCTTCACTAAGTCGAAGGTCCTTTTTCATTTGTGCCATGATCCGTTTTTCGTGGCGGTCCGGATCAACTATTTTCGCTTGCTTGAAACGCTCCATACGATAATACTTGGCATTGCGAACTGATAGATCCAGTATTTTCTTTTTGTCGCCGACTTTTGGGATGTGCACCTTGACGCCTTCTTCGGTTTTAATGGAAAATGGCACGTATATCTCTTTACATAGCGAATTGAAACGCTGTCGCAGTTCTACCACCGAAAGTTCCAGCAGTTCGGCGTCGGTCTCGTCCAGTTTTTTCTTGATCTCCAATGTATGAGAACGAATGATGCTTCCGAAGGAAATTTGTAAGAAATTCACGTAAGCGTAGCTTTCGTCACTCACAATAGAGAATACATCAACATCGTTGATCTTTGGATTTACGACTGTAGATTTTGCCTGATAATTTTCCAGAATATCTATCTTTTCCTTTATCCGTTGTGCATCTTCAAACTGCAACTCGGCTGCGTATGTTTTCATCTTATTTTTGAAAACATGTAACGATTCTTTAAAATTCCCTTTAATGATATTTCTTATGGCCTCAATGTTTTCATCATATTTTTCCTCACTATATTTTTCTTCACAAGGGCCCAGGCAGTTACCCAAATGATATTCGAGACATATTTTAAATTTTTGGGCTTTTATTTTTTCTACTGAAAGATCGAAAGTGCATGTGCGAAGTGGGAATAAACCCCTGATCAGATCGAGCAAGGTGTGAACGGTTCTCATACTGGTATACGGGCCGAAATATTCACTACCATCTTTGATCAATTTCCGGGTAGAAAATACACGTGGGAAACGCTCATTCTTAATACACAGCCAAGGATATGTTTTGTCATCTTTGAGCATTACATTGTATTTGGGCTGGTAATTCTTGATGAGATTGTTCTCGAGTAAGAGCGCATCGGTTTCGGTGGCAACTACGATATGCCTGATGCTATGAATGCGCTTTACCAACAAGCGTGTACGAGCATTGTTATGTTGCTTGTTAAAATAGGAGGCTACCCGCTTCTTTAGGTTTTTGGCCTTCCCAACGTACAATAACTTATCCTCCTTGTCATAATACTGGTATACACCTGGCGAATTCGGTAGCGTAGAAATTTGTAGTTTTACAGATGCTTCTGCCATACCTCAAAGATAGTTGATGTTTTGAATTCTGAAAACGATTCAAAGATTCAAATTAGTAGAACTTGTTTCATCCAAAAACACTATAGTTCAATTCGGATCTGATCATATGATTTTCCTTTTGCTCTTCTGAAATAACTATGGCATCCAACTCAAAACTTTTTTCCTAAATTGCATCAACTTAGTTAACACCATGAATATTGCCATCCTCTCCCGTGGAGAAAATTTATACTCTACCCAAAGCCTTCTGAAAGCCGGTTTGGCAAGAAACCACAATATGGAGGTTTTGGACCCATCAAACTGCACTTTGGCCATCGAAAATGGGCGATCTGTACTGTATTATTGCAATGAGATCGTAGACGATCTGGACGCGGTGATTCCTCGTGTGGGAGCTTCAAATACCTATTATGGATCTTCCCTGGTGAGGCATTTACAATCTATGGGCGTCTTTTGTGTGGTAGAAGCCGAACCCATTTTACAGTCCCGAAACAAATGGACCTGTTTTCAAATTCTTTCCAATTCCAATGTTCCTACCCCTAAAACCATTTTGGGAAATGCGTATGATGTAGAAGCGATGCTGGAAAAATTTGGGGAACCGCCCATTATTATAAAAATATTGCAAGGAACTCATGGGGAAGGGGTGATATTGGCCGAAACCTATCAATCTGCCCTTTCCACCATCGAAACCTTAAGGGCAGCAAAGGTGCGTTTTATCGTACAGGAATTTATTGCCGAATCCAATGGGGCCGACCTCAGGGCAATCATAGTCGGTGGTAAAGTAGTTGCCGCGATGAAAAGACAGAGTCGTTCTGGAGAATTTCGATCGAACTTACATAGAGGTGGCTCTGCCAAATCAATAACATTGAGCCCAAAAGAAGAAAGCATAGCGTTAAGGGCTTCTAAAGCCTTACGATTGGGGGTATGCGGGGTTGATCTTTTACAATCACAAAAAGGACCCTTGGTATTGGAGGTGAATTCCACACCCGGTCTGGAGGGTATTGAAACCATTACAGGAGTACCCATTTCAGAAAAAATTATTCATTTTATTGAGCGTAACAAGCAGAAATGACGAAGAAAAAAGCAAAGATATTAACCCTGTTGGGCGAGGAAATACTCCCCGGAACATCCCGGGAGCTCAACTTTAGTTTTGCAAAATTGCATACCAATACCCCTATAGATGTGCCTATAATTATTGAACGCTCACAATTTGATGGCCCCACTGTTTTGTTTGTCGCTGGAATTCACGGGGACGAAGTAAATGGGATTGAAGTAGTACGCCAACTGGTTTCTAAAGGGATCAACAAACCAAAGATCGGAACCACTATATGTATCCCCATCATAAATATTTTTGGATTTTTGCAAAAAGTCCGGGAGTTTCCGGATGGACGTGATCTCAATCGTGCTTTTCCGGGTAGTAAAAGTGGATCTTTAGCGGCTCGTGTGGCCTATCAATTAATGAACGATATAGTTCCAAACGTAGACTATTGTTTAGATTTTCATACGGGAGGCTCGAGCCGTTTCAATGCTCCTCATGTCCGTGTTGAAAAAGGAAATAACACACTCACGAAATTAGCTGAGACATTTAACGCCCCATTCATCCTGCATTCTAAAAACCTGAAGAAATCATTCCGGAATGCCTGTCGGAAAAAAGGGATTCCCCTGCTGCTTTTTGAAGGTGGAAAGTCAAATTCCATCGACACCGTAGTTAGTAATACAGGAGTGAATGGATCGAAGCGCGTTTTACATCATTTAGGAATGTTGAAGACTAAATTCAAAGTTTCATCCCCCAAAAAATCATCGGTGACTATTAGCCGGAGTAAGTGGATTAGGGCCAACGCATCCGGGATGTTCAAATCTACTATTGCGGTTGGGAACTTCGTCAATCAGGGAGATGTCATTGGGCAGATAACCGATCCCTACGGTAAAATCTTCAAACATGTAAAAGCGAGCAACGACGGTTATGTCGTTAATGTAAATGAAGCCCCTTTGGTCTATCAAGGGGATGCGCTGTTTCATATTTCTACGAAAGTATTGTAATTTATGGAGTTTGAAGCTGTATTCAACTAGAACAGTACTTAGTCCTGAACTTCCATCGAGCTATCCACTAACTGTTTTATTTCTTTCCTCGGAAATGCTTTCCGGTTGAACAATATCAGGATCGTAACACCTATACTTATAGATGAATCTGCGACGTTGAACACGGGATTGAAAAACGAGAATGAAAACATATCCACAACTTTTCCGTGGAAAAGTGTTCCATAACCTCCTGCTTCCGGAAATATATTGGCTACCTGGCCATAGCTGTCTTCAAAGATCAACCCATAAAATACCGAGTCTATGATATTTCCGAAGGCGCCGGCAAAAATAAGCGCTACTGAAATGATCAATATTTTTGGGGCTTGTTTCCTCACACCGTCCCATAACCAATATCCTATCCCTGCAATTGCTATAAGCCTAAACAGGGTCAGGACCAGTTTTCCGTATTGTCCGGGGATCTGTACCCCCCAAGCCATCCCTTTGTTTTCAACAAAATGGATCTTGAACCAGTTGAAGACGTCTGTTTCTTCCCCTAAAACAAAATGGGTCTTGATGTATATTTTTGAAATTTGATCGATCAACAAAATCACGAAAATGATCAATACCGCTTTTTTAAATGACATATAATAGAGTTGAAATTTAATGTTTATCCGGGCCTTTAAATGCGCCGCTAAAATAAAGAAATATTATTGGTATTTTAACAAAGTTATGTCCCCGTTAACACTTTCTGCATCGATAGAGAATTTTCCGGTTGCAGACAGTTCGTTCGTCAGCCTTCCTCTTTTTGTTCTCGCCCTGGCTTTAACTGTCTCATGGGCAAAAACTGTAATATCTCCATTTCTGGTAAAGAGTTTTGCATCCCCCTCAAAATCATTGAGAACACAATTTCCATTTCCTAATTCAACCTGAAGATCTTTAAAGCTTCCATGAGTCGACAAAGAAGTCATCGAAGAACGCACAAAAACTTCCAAGCGATTGGAAATATTGAGTTCCATCTCTATTGAAATAACCTTATGCGCTGCCAATTTATCATTCACGGCCTGAAAATAGGGTGTAAATCCGGTGGAAAGCCTAAGTGTTTTATTCTCTTCTGAAATATTCAAAACTACATTTTCGTATTGCTCCCCTTCAATTTTAGTGATCACGTTTATCCTTGGGGTATGATTCGAAATAATGACAATATTAAAAATATCGTTCGAAATAATTTCCAATCGTTCAATTCCCTCTACATCCCAGGATTTGTCAATGATCTTCTGGGCATATACATTCGCCATGAGAAAAATAAATAACAATATGTAGCCTGATTTCTTCAACTTAAAAAACCCCAGACCAAAACGTCTGGGGCAACTATTGTGATTATTACTATCCATATTAGGATCTGAAACCGGTCTTCGCTTGAATAAATTCGGTCTCGCTTACTTTTGTAAATTCTTCGCCTCGATGCTCAAGGTAGCGTGTGGTACCAATTTCAATCGCTTCGGGTTGATCAGTTTACCGGTTACACGGCAAATTCCATAGGTTTTATTCTCAATTCGAATGAGCGCATTTCTAAGATCGCGAATAAACTTCTCCTGGCGTATTGCCAATTGAGAAGACGTCTCCTTGCTCATTACTTCACTTCCTTCATCAAACGCCTTGAAGGTCGGTGAGGTATCATCTGTACCGTTATTACTATCATTTTTGTAAGCACTCTCTATCAAATGAAGTTGTTCTTGTGCTTTTTCAATTTTTTCCAGGATCAGAATTCTAAATTTTTCTAATTCTTTATCGCTATATCGACTCTTTACTGCCTTAGACATGGTTTTAATGTTTTTTAATACTCAATTTTGTCACGATATTATCAAAGATAATTTCCTTTCCATTTTCTACTTCCGCTTCAAATTGTAGTATATCGGTTAAGGTTTCTTGTTTAATGTAAGCTATATTCTGCTCTACAGCAGTTTTCAGGGTTAAATCTTCTTGTAAGGTCACTTCCACTCGGTCTGTCACTTCAAAACCGGATTCTTTTCTTAAATTTTGGATGCGATTCACCAACTCCCGCGCAATCCCTTCATTCCTGAGTTCATCGTTTATGGTAACATCCAGCGCTACGGTGATTCCTTCTGCATTAGCTACAAGCCATCCTTCTATGTCTTGTGAGCTAATAATAACGTCGTCAAGGTTCAATGTAACGCTTTTTTCGTTAAGTAAAACAGATATTTCACCGTCTTTTTCCAATGTTGAAATGGCAGACTGCTCAAATTGCCGGATTACAGCCGCTACTGCTTTCATGTCTTTTCCGAATCGAGGCCCCAATTTCTTAAAATCGGGTTTGATCTGTTTCACTAAAATACCCGAAGCTTCGTCGATCAATTCTATCTCCTTCACGTTCACTTCAGATTTGATCAGATCCGAAACCGCTTCGATCTCTTTTCTCGAAGCATCATCCAATACAGGAATTATGATCTTTTGCAGTGGTTGACGTACTTTTATCTTCTCTCGTTGACGTAACGATAATACCATTGAGGATATTGTTTGCGCCTGCCGCATTTTATGTTCTAATTCCTTGTTGATGTATGTCGTATTCGCCTTGGGAAAGTTACTTAAATGAACAGATTCTTTACTTTCTTTTTTACTGGCAAGCGTCAAATCCCTATACAATCGATCCATAAAGAAAGGCGCCACGGGGGCTCCCAATTGAGCAACAGTCACCAAGCAGGTATAAAGGGTTTGGTAAGCTGAGATTTTATCGGCTTCATTACTATCTCCCCCGGAAAGACCTTGTCCTGCAGGTTTCCAATAACGTCTTCTACTCAATCGTACGAACCAGTTGCTCAGGTTTTCCTGAACAAAATTGGAGATAGCTCGTGTCGCACGGGTTGGCTCATAATCACTATAGTCTTCATCCACTCTTTGGATCAAAGTATTTAATTCGGAAAGGATCCAGCGGTCGATCTCGGGTCTGTTTTCTAATGGGATATCTGCTTCGGAATAATCGAAGTTATCCAAATTGGCATATAAACTGAAGAAACTATAGGTATTGTAAAGTGTTCCGAAGAACTTATTTCTTACTTCCGCTATTCCATCAAGATCAAATTTCAGGTTATCCCAGGGGTTTGCATTGCTGATCAGATACCAACGGGTAGCATCCGCACCATAGGTATCCAGGGTTTTGAAAGGATCTGTAGCATTCCCCAGTCGTTTAGACATTTTTAGTCCATTCTTGTCCAGTACGAGTCCGTTCGATATTACATTTTTGTAGGCAATATCATCAAAAATCACGGTAGCGATTGCGTGCAAGGTATAGAACCAGCCGCGGGTTTGATCCACACCTTCGGCTATAAAATCGGCTTTGCGCCAGGTTTTTTCTACCTTTTCCTTATTTTCAAAGGGATAGTGCCATTGTGCATAAGGCATCGAACCACTATCAAACCAAACGTCAATTAGGCCCGGCTCACGTTTCATAGGTCGTCCACCGGGTGAAACCAATATGATCTCATCCACAATGTTCATGTGTAGATCTACCTGGCCATAATTTTCTTCGGAATAATCACCTACTACAAAATCGCTAAAAATATCCCCGGACATCAAGCCCGCATCCACACTCTTTTGCATTTCAGCTTTTAACTCC
>SMXJ01000124.1 GCA_004356305.1 Bacteroidota bacterium
CCATGGAATTCAATACAGCCGGAATGTACAGGGCTCACATGAATGCCGAGGGTGAGCTTGTCGTTGAAATATATAAAAATGAGTAGCTAAATGAAGACGTAACTTTCAATTTCACCTAGTTCATTTATAATCCCATCACCTTTATGAAACCACCCTACTTTGCAGTCATCTTCACTAGCCTTCAAACGAATGATACTGAAGGATATTCCAAAATGGCTGAAACCATGGAGAAACTTGCCGGACAGCAGCCGGGTTTTTTGATTTCGAACAAGCGAAAGAAGACATAGATATTAGCATTAGTTATTGGGAAAGTCTAGACGCCATCACCTGCTGGAAAGCAAACCTCGATCATTTAGAAGCCCAAAAAATAGAAAAGGAACGATGGTATGAGAGGTATAAGATCAGAATTTGTAAAATAGAGCGGGAGTATAGTTTCCAAAGGTAGCCGGCCACAAAATCATACAAAATTCTACTTTATCAATTAATTTTTGGACTCGCTAAGAAAAAAGTTCAAAGTTTTACAGGTTATGAGGTCGTTTAAGTGGCTTCACTTTATGACCCATACTTTATAGCTCTCGCACGATGAGTTAGACATATTCACTATTTTAGATGGTTCATTTACACCTGGCCCATGAAATTATTAGTGTTTTCTGTCTTTTGGTTTTTAATTTTCAATCTTTTTCTGTCTTGCGATCCGAGTGTTGAGATTGATATCACAACGCTAACCATCATTCCAAAACCCACTCAGATAGATGTGAGGGAAGGAAGCTTCGCATTTAACAAAAACACTACCGTCTTTGCTGAAGATGAATTCAAAATTGCCTCAGATTTTCTTCGGAATTTTCTACAGAAGGGAGCTGGATTGGGAATAGAAAAGTCGTGGAAGAACAAGGCTTCTATTATTTTTGAAAAGGACTCTTCTCAAGTGTCTGAAGGGTATTCGCTTGCTGTCTCAGAATATAATATTATCGTTAAAGCGGCTGATGCAAGTGGTGCTTTTTACGCGGTACAGACCCTACGGCAATTGTTACCTGTAGATTTAGAGCGAATTAATTCAACTCCTTATCGGGAAATAATAATTCCGCAAGTGCTAATAACCGATGCCCCCAAATTCAAATACCGTGGGATGCATCTGGATGTAGGGCGGCATTTTTTCGACAAAGAATTTATTAAGGAATACATCGCGAATCTGTCGATGCTAAAGATGAATTACTTTCACTGGCACCTCACCGAAGACCAGGGCTGGCGTATTGAGATCAAACAATATCCGAAACTCACTTCTCATGCTGCCTATCGCGAAGAGACGCTTATTGGACACTATAACGACCTGCCGCAACGGTTTGATGGCCAGCGTTATGGCGGATATTACACCCAGGAAGACATAAAGGAAATTGTGGCTTTTGCAGTCGAACATAACGTGACCATTATCCCGGAAATTGAAATGCCCGGTCATGCACAAGCCGCCATTAGCGCTTATCCCGAATTGGGTTGCACAGGCGAAGAGGTTGCTGTGGCTACTAAATGGGGTATATTCGAGAACATCTATTGTCCAAATGAAGAAACTTTTACTTTTCTGAAAAATGTTTTGACCGAAGTGATGGAGCTCTTCCCGGGGAAATACATCCATATTGGTGGGGATGAAGCGCCTAAAAAACAATGGAAAACCTGTAGGCATTGCCAAAAGCTCATCAAGGATCTGGACTTAAAAGACGAAGATGGTCTGCAGAGTTATTTTATCAAAAAGATGGAAAAATTCATCAATAGTAAAGGTAAAAAGATCATCGGTTGGGACGAGATCTTGGAGGGTGGACTTGCCCCGAATGCCACGGTCATGTCCTGGCGTGGTACACAGGGTGCCGTGGAGGCGGCCAAAGAAGGGCATGATGTTATTCTCACGCCGGGCTCTCATGCGTATTTCGATCATTACCAGGCTGACGTTAGTGACGAACCCCTGGCCATTGGTGGATTTTTACCCCTAAAGAAAGTGTATGGTTTTAATCCTGTCCCCGAAGAGTTGACCACTGAAGAAGCTATCTATGTCCTCGGTGCCCAAGGCAATGTTTGGACCGAATACATGACCACAACAGACCAGGTTGAATACATGGTGTTTCCAAGAATGATAGCGATGAGCGAAGTGGTTTGGAGTGGTGCCTCCAACGATATGGAAACGGATTATCCCGAATTTCTTTCACGATTAGAATCATTTATGAAACGCATGGATGCTCTATCTATTAATTATGCTAATCATTTGTACGATGTTTCAGGTTCGGTGATCAAGCACAACGACAGTGTTTTTTACGAATTAAAAACTCCCACAGAAGGAAAAGAGATTCGTTATTCAATAAACAAATCGGCAGAACAAAAATACAGCCAACCTATTCTTATTTCCGAAGACACCCAACTCGATGCTCAGCTTTATGATGAAATGGAAAAAATAGGACGCCCCTATTCTGAAACCATCCGTTTTCATAAAGCCATTAACGGGAAAGTGACCTTGAATGTAGCCCCTAACGAGGCTTATAATACCGGCGGAAAAGAGGCGTTGATCAACGGAATCTCCGGAAGCGATACCCGCTATGGTGATAAAGAATGGTTAGGTTTTTGGGGTGAAGATGTGGAGATCACTATTGATTTAGGAAAGCTGACTGAAATCACGAAAATTTCTATACGATTCTATAATGCTAATGAGCAATGGATTTATGCGCCAGCACAAATTATAGTTGTTGTTCATTTGGAAGATGGTAGACTTCTACATACTTTGGCAGAAATCCATAAAAATAAGGACGGAACCAAAGAAGCAATACTGTCTGTGTTCGGTAAGGACTCAACCGTAAAAGCCCAAATTATAGTCATTAAAATTCCAAACTACGGAACTATCCCTAACGGTTTCCAGGGTGCGGGAAACAAAGCCTGGACGTTTATTGACGAGATCATAATAGAGTAACATCCCTGTACATCCTGACTGCGGCAGACAAATCATTGTGATAAATGCATTGTTATTAAAACTCAGCGAAGCGGATAATCCCTCACGCCATTACCATTGGGTCCGGATTGACCAGACTATCAACCATTCTTAGTGTCGGAACATTGTAAATCATAATTCCCCGAATATCCTCTACATCTCCGGACGGACCGGAGATGTCCGCATAACCTTCTTCATACATAGCGTCCTGAATGTACTTCTATATTGTACAGTAATATGGAGCGATATAAATGTAAAAAGGTTTGAGTGTTAAATGAGAATTTATATTATTATTTGTAAGCAAAAAAATATCTTTTGTCTAAAATTTTTTATCACATTGCAGAACTGTCTCAACAGATTCTATGAATTTCTTGATGTATCAATTTGTATAATTTTAAGAGATATAAATATTGATCGGAGCTTGATTTAATACAAAAACTGTCCTATAAATTGTGGGATAATCAGTAAAATAGTCATTAAATCATGTGATTAAAATTGTGAGGCGATGAAACATATTGATATTATTTTTATATTTGTCGGTCTTTTGTATTTCATCCGTAGTGAATGCCAAATTAAAAACAACTCAAGAAATAAAAGAACCATCATGTGAATGGAATTTAACTCCTGATATTTAGATGATGGG
Source organism: Bacteroidota bacterium (assembly GCA_004356305.1). Classification (GTDB taxonomy): domain Bacteria; phylum Bacteroidota; class Bacteroidia; order Flavobacteriales; family Flavobacteriaceae; genus Aureisphaera. The sequence goes on from SMXJ01000124.1 coordinate 3,606, forward strand.
AACGAGCGAAGATATAGTTGTGAAAGACCGAACGATTCCATTGGATATATTCTTTTTAGATATTCTGAAAAATTAAATATTATAATAATAACTAAACCTATTTAAATGAAAACACTTAAAATTTATTCTATCGTATTAATCGCATTTACTTTTGCAACCATTAACCTTTCAGCTCAGGAAACCCAAGAAAGACCCTCAAGAGAGAAGTGGAGTCTTGTTGCTATGGAAGGAACTGTTACTAAGATCGTGAAAGAAACCCGAGAAGTTACCTTAATGGGGCCACAGGGTGATCTTGTTACAATAACAGCCGGTGAAGCTGTAGAAAGGTTTGATGAAATAGCTGTTGATGATGTTATTGCATTTGAATATTGGACCTACATGAAAGCAGAATTCCGTGAGCCTACTGAAGAAGAATTAGCAGAACCTATAGTGGTTGTAGTCGATGCTGCCAAAGCTATTGAAGGAATGGATCCCGCCGCTGTAGTTGGGGCAATCGTAAAAGCAGTAGTTACTATTGAAGTGCTCAATCGCCCGTTTATGTTTGCAACAATTAAAGGCCCAAGAGGGAACTATATGACAATTCAAATGGAGGATGAAAAATTAATTACGGAGTTACATATTGGTCAGGTACTCATATTTACCTATGCTGAAGCCATAGTTGTATCGCTTAATAAAGTAAACACTGGTAAATAGTTTATCAATAAATTTTAAAATAATGAAAATGAAATTAATACTGACGAGGGCGAGAAACCAGTTGCGGTAAAGTTTCACTTATCCCTTTACTCAATTTTACAAGTAAAATCTCATAAGCGTTCTTTTTGAGTTCCATTAACTGTTGGGCAATTGTTCTTTTAGTCTCCTTGATTTCAGTATCCAAATGCAAGGCTTCGTGTAAATCATCATCATTGTCGCTATAACGGTCCCGATAGCTATCGGGATCGTTTTTAAAACTAATAATCGTGACTATTAAAAGAAGTAATAACAAAATTCTTTTAATTTTCATTCTTTCCAGTTTTTATAGGGTTGTTTGCTCAATAGTGAATTGTAATATTTTAAGTCTCCCGTTACTTCTTTACCCAACCAATTAGGTTTCGTGAACTGCTCCATCTCTGAATTCAGTTCTATTTCAGCTATGATCAATCCTTCATTATTTCCGAAGAACTCATCTATTTCGAAAATGTGATCTCCTGCTTTTACTTCGTAGCGGATCTTTTCAATTGTTTCTTTCTCGCACAACTTTAAAAGGGCCTCAGCCTCAATAACAGGGATCTCTTTTTCCCATTCAAACCGGGTAGTTCCTTTCTCGTTCGATTTTCCTTTCACGGTTATAAACCCTTGCTCCTCTTTGATGCGTACACGCACAGTCCTCTGGGGATGGGTGTTGAGAAATCCCTGCACAATTCGGGTCACCGAAAGGGCATCCTCTTTGAACCTATCCGATATCACCAAAAATTTTCGTTCAATTTCGAGCATGGGCCTACTGTATTCGCCAGGGTGGATTCTTACGGTTTTCCCCTGCATGATAAATGATAATTTGATTACCGTCCGGGTCCTTCAATCTCGCTTCTTTCCAGAGCCAGCTTTTATCTTCCGGCATTCGGTCAATTTCTATATCTTTTTTCGTCAATTCTGAAACCGTTTCGGCCACATCCTTCACTTCAAAATAGATCAATACACCTTCCCCTTTCGGTACATCTTCACTATGATGAATCGAAAAAGTAGCGTCACCAACAGTACATTCAAAACGGGCATAGCGATCGTGAGTATGAACGATCAATTCCAGGCCCAGTTTTTTATAGAATTCTATCGCCTTCGGGACATCCTTCGAGGGAACTGTAATTTGGTTAAGATTCATTTCAATCTATAAAGTCTCACTAAGATATTATAAATTTATGGGATGGAAGAAACCCTTCCCATTCGAAAGATCATACATGTAGACATGGACGCTTTTTATGCTTCGGTGGAACAGCTGGACGATCCTTCTTTACTCGGAAAACCCGTTGCGGTTGGAGGAAGCAGCAAACGAGGTGTTGTAAGCGCTGCTAGCTATGAAGCGAGGAAATTTGGTGTGCGGAGCGCTATGAGCGGGATGCTTGCCAGAAAACGCTGTCCCGATCTCATTTTCGTACGGCCTCGATTTGATCGTTATACCGAAATCTCAAATCAAATACGGAAAATTTTTCAGGAGTACACAGATCTGGTGGAGCCCCTTTCTTTGGATGAAGCCTATCTGGACGTAACCGAAAATAAAAAAGGGAATCCAAGCGCAACTTTGATCGCACAAGAAATCAGGACTCAAATAAAAAAGAGAACCGGGCTCAACGCATCTGCGGGCATTTCCATCAATAAGTTCATCGCGAAGGTCGCCAGCGATATTAACAAACCCAACGGCCAAAAGACCATCAATCCCGAAGAAGTGATCCGGTTTCTTGAAATTCTGGACATTAAAAAATTCTACGGCGTGGGAAAAGTGATGAAAGAGAAAATGTACAGGCATGGGATCTATACCGGTAAGGATTTAAAAGGAAAATCTGTGGAGTTTTTGGAAGAGCACTTCGGAAAAAGCGGGGCTTATTATTATCAGATCGTACGTGGTATTCAGCATAGTGAAGTTACTCCGGACCAAATTCGAAAATCCTTGGCAGCCGAACGTACTTTCAAAGAGAACATTTCTTCCGAAGTATTTATGCTGGAACGTCTCGAAGAAATCGCTCAAGAAGTGGAACGACGACTCACAAAAAGTAATGTAGCCGGAAAAACCGTAACCCTTAAAATAAAGTACAGCGATTTTACATTACAAACGCGTAGCAAGACACTTCCCTTATATGTATCGACAAAAGAGTTAATTATGGAAACTGTTAAAGATTTGTTATTTAAAGAGGGAATGAAAAATTCGGTACGCTTGTTGGGTATTAGCATTTCGAATCTCAATAACGATCCCAATAGCA
>SMXJ01000125.1 GCA_004356305.1 Bacteroidota bacterium
CTTTTCGCAACAAACGATCATGGTGATAGTCCCTGGCTTCCTCCCGGTACTGGTAAATGGTAACAATGGCGATAAGGATGGAAGCGATTACCACCAATAGGAGCATCGATAAAAAAATTCGAAAACGCAACGATTTACTAAGCCTCATGCATTGATTTTTCTCTAGGGAAGATAACAATAATTAAACCAAACCGGAACTATTAAAAATTAATCACGGCAGCCATCCGAACGAAATACTTATTTGCTATAAATTCTTCTCTCTTATTCGTTTGTAGAATTTATATCCCAGCATTATTAATACCGAAAACAGGATAATTCCAACGGTACCATAGATCCAGTTCACGGCGTTCTTCAGAACAGCCAAAAAGACAATAGCGAAGAGTAGGATAATAGATCCTTCATTGAACAAACGCATAAAGTTGGATGAATGTTTTACCACATCTACCTGAAGTTGCTTAAATATAATATGACACTTTAAGTGATAGATAACGAGTAAAACAACGAATCCCAACTTTATTTGCATCCAGCCATCACTGATATAATAGGATCGAAGGACCAACAACCACACGGCAAATCCAATGGCTAATATCATCGAAGGCCAGGCTATGATATACCACAAACGTTTTGCCATCAACTTGAATTGCTTTCCCAATATTTCTTTTTCGGGTGAGGGTTTGTGAAACGCCTCTATTTGATAGACAAATAATCGCACTATGTAAAATAACCCGGAGAACCAGGTGATCACAAAAATAAGATGAAGCGATTTTATATAATTGTATTCCATATTCATTCTCCTCTATGGCGGGGTTTGTTGCTGAAAATAAGTCTGAAAAGTTCGTTTCTGTTTTAATCTACTTCTTCAACAAAAAGGTAATTCAAATTCAATGAATTAAATGCTGCGTTAAAGGCAGAAATCTCATCAGAAACCAGTTGGTCAAACTTTAGCAATTCTGTGTTGATCTGCTGCGTTAATTCGTTTTTCACGGCAATATCCTGTTTGGTTGGCGGAAAATCGTCCATACTCACCAAACTGTTCAAATGCGCCAATTTGTTCGTTAATTTTATAGGAAAGTTCAATGGGTCTTGCCCGCTCCTATTTTTGGTTTGGTACAGTGCTTTCTCAATTTCTGAAAATTGCTCGCCCAAAGTCTTTGCTTTTTCAACCAAATTTTTTACCTGCTCGTCTTCTTTGTACCGTTTCTGAAAAGCCTCCAGTTGTTCATTGATCCTTCGTATTTTCTTGATGGATTTATGGGCCTTATCCACAGTTGTGTTAATATCTGTAATGAAATCGAATTGGCGTTGCATCCCTGGAATGTCAGTCTCGGTGTTTTTATCAGGTGAAATCGTAAAGAACTGCGATTGTACTTGACCTTCTACCTCTAGTACCACTTTGTATGTTCCGGGTACGGCTTTGGGCGCATTGGTACTCGCCCACCAAAGTATCATCTCTTTCAATCGTTCGGCGCCTTTACCCCGGGTATCCCATACAAACATATTGGCTCCCTTCTTTACTTCCAGCTTATCTTCCTTACTTTTTGTACTGAAGGATTTGATAGTATCATTCTTACTATTGAGATAACTCAATTTTATTTCTTTATCCTTCGGGTCTTCCAAATTAAAATAAGTGATAACCCCTGCCGGATGATTCATCCCTGTTGTAAGCGATTTTTTGCCGCTATTACCTCTCATTCGGTAAGCTTCTTTTGGTTTAAATAAAAAATTTTCTTTTCCTTTGGCTTCTGCGAGTTGATATAAAACCGTTAGATCGTCAATGATCCAAAGACTTCTCCCTTGAGTGGCAACAATTAGGTTGTTGTCTTTCAATGCCAGATCGGTAATGGGCACGATGGGTAAATTCAACTGGAACGCCTGCCAGTTTACACCATCGTTAAAGGAAATATACATTCCTGTTTCCGTACCTGCATATAATATTCCTTTCTTATTTGGGTCCTCTCGCAGAACTCTCGTAAAATGTTCCTCGGCAATTCCTGCAGTAATTTTTTTCCAGGTTTTTCCATAGTCTGTGGTTTTGTAGAGGTAAGGAGCAAAATCTCCTGTTTTGTATTTTGTACCTGCTATATAACAGGTTCCGGCATCATAGCGCGAAGGTTCAATACTATTGATCATCATCCATTCAGGCATTCCTTTTGGTGTTACGTTTTCCCAGTTTTTCCCTCCGTCCAGGGATACATTCACCAATCCATCATCACTTCCCGTCCACAGCAGACCTGGAGTTACAGGCGATTCGGCTGCGGCAAAAATGGTGCAATAATATTCTACCGAAGTATTATCCTGGGTGATAGGGCCTCCTGAAGAACCGAGCTTTGAAGCATCATTACGTGTCAGATCCGGGCTGATCACTTCCCAGCTTTCTCCCTCATTGGTAGTGAGGTGTAAATGATTTGAAGCTGTGTATAATTTGTTGGGATCATGTGGCGAAAAGAAAATAGGGAAATTCCACTGGAAGCGATATTTCATATCTTCTGCACCATGCCCCATTGGATTATCGGGCCAAACGCTTATACTGCGTACCGTTCTATTTTTATGATTGTAGCGCGTGAGAAAACCGTCGTAGCTACCACCATAAACTATATCGTTGTTTTTTGGATCTACTGCGATATGCGCACTCTCGCCTCCTGCTGTCCTCTCCCAATCGTCTTCGTCTATGTTCCGTCCCTCGGTACGGTGCGGAATTCGAATTGTCGAATTGTCCTGTTGTGCCACGTAAATTCGGTAAGGGAAGGAGTCATCCGTAGTAACTCTATAAAACTGTGAGGTTGGCTGATTGTGATAGGTGCTCCAGGTTTCGCCACCATCATAGGTTACCTGAGCACCGCCATCGTCTCCAATGATCATACGATCCGGATTTTCCGGGGAAATCCAAAGGTCATGATGGTCACCGTGAGGCGTGTTGTAGGTATCGTATGTTTTACCTCCATCGGTACTTTTATGGTAACGAACATTTAAGACGTATATCACGTCTTCATCTTTTGAATCGGCATAGATTCGCGTATAGTACCATGCCCGCTGCCGTAGTTTTCGTTCACTATTGATATTGCTCCACGTTTCACCACCGTCATCACTCCGGTAGACGCCCCCTTTTTCTTTGTTCTCCACGATCGCCCAAACACGTTCGCTGTTTACGGGTGAAACGGTTACACCGATAATTCCTAAGGTATCCTCTGGAAAACCCTTATTCTTGGAAATTTCCTTCCAGGTATCGCCGCTGTCCGTACTTTTCCAAAGTCCGGAACCTTCACCACCACTACTCAAACTATAAGGTGTGCGACGCACATTCCAAGTAGAAGCGTAGAGAATACGGGGATTGTTGGGATCCATAATTAGATCGACTGCGCCGGCATTTTCATTGGTAAAAAGGCTTCTTTTCCAGGTTTTCCCACCATTGGTACTTTTATAAACACCTCGTTCTTGGGTGGGTTTGTAAATATTTCCAAGTACGGCAGCATAGACTATATTATGATCTTTTGGATGTACCACAATTCTGGGAATGTGGCGTCCTTTTTGTAATCCGCTTTGCGTCCAGGTCTTTCCGGCGTTCTCAGTTTTCCAAATTCCATATCCTGAAGAGACGTTACCGCGTACCGTGGTTTCACCACCACCTGCATAGATGACATTGGGGTCGCTGGAGGCCACTTCAATAGAACCGATAGAGCCACCAAAAAAACCATCACTAATATTGTCCCAGGTTCGACCACCGTCGTTGGTTTTCCAAATCCCACCCCCGGCAGCGCCAAAATAGAATAAGTTGGGTTTGTGAGGAACACCCGTTACCGCTGCGCTCCGACCACCACGAAAGGGCCCAATAAGTCGATATTCCAAAGCATCATATAAACTTTCGTTATAGGATTGAGCAATAGATATTTCAGAAAAAATACTGAAGAAAATCGAAACTAGTAATATGGAAATTGAGAAAGGGAATCGTTTCATGAGTTCGGCTTATAAAGGGAGTTTAAAGATAGCGATATTCCACATATTTATAATGGGTCGGAAAATGAATACCCTAAAATAGTGTTGAGATTCACAGAATCCACTTGTTTGAAGATTTCGGTTTGATTAGACTTAGAAAATCGGGGTTTATTCAAACCTAATTCGATGGATCTATGATCGTAATAATCTGCTTTTGACGGATGTTCCGGATTCACTGCATTAAATATGTACCCGTAAGCCTGTTGTTTGATTATTTCTAAAATGATCCTGATACAATCCTTGCGATGGATCAAATTTACCGGCGCATCACCTCCTGTTAAATTCTTGCGTCCTGCTAAATAACGCGCAGGTTGTCTGCCTCCTCCAAAGAGTCCACCAAAGCGAACAATACTGCATTTGCAAGCTGAATTGAGAAACAATTGTTCTACTTGAAATAACTGGCGTCCTGATTCATTTTCAGGATGAGGGAAGTCATTTTCTGTAATTTTTCCTTGTTCATCACCGTAGACAGATATACTGCTTATAAAGATGCAGTGGGTTACTGAGGACTTTTCAACTTCAGTTAAAAAATGGGACATTTTCAATACATAATCCGATCCGGTATTTCTACCTAAACCAGGCGGGATCATCACTACCAAATCGTCTACCTGAGCCAAAAAATCCTGTGTATTGCCATATACACCACGTTCAGAAATTGTGATCGGATAAACTTCGAAACCGTTTTTTTTGAGCGAGATGGCTTTTTCCAATTGGGTCACACTTCCTTTTACTTTGAAGCCCAGGGATTTAAGTTTTTGGGCCAGGGGTTGTCCCAACCATCCCATACCAGCAATTGCGATGGTTTTACTCATTGGCCGATGGTGTTATGGTGTTTTTTACGGCAGCTCGAATTTCGTTGATGTTAATTTGGCTTTTAACAATTACGGCATCGGTAGTAACAAAAGGTTTAGGCATGGTATAATCGGGTCTTCTGTTAATGGTAAAGGCAGGATTATCCAACAGGTCTAATGAATATTCCAGAACACTGAATTGTGGATCGACACCATCGGCAATAGAATATTTGACTTCTAGGGAGTCGTTTTTGGAAATAAAATAATCCATCAATAAATTGTTATCGCGCCCACTTAAGACATAGCCGGTGCTGTCTTTAGGAACGTTCATTCCATTGTAAGCGAGTGAGTTGAACCGGACACTCTGGTCTGCATACAGCCTTAAAATATGAACATCGCGCTGTGGTATGATGGTAAAAGTGATTTCCCGGTTATTGTCGATCAATGTATCCCGATTGATTTTTATTGCGAATTCCGGCAGGTTAATTAAAGGAGCTTCGGAGGCATAAGTATAGCCTGTATTGTACTTGCTTCCGGAAGAACTCACGACATATTTTGAAGCTTCTTCGGGATCTTCCCCTAAATATCCTCTAGTCCAGCTGTCGAGGATATCGTCATAAGTTACCCAATAGGCTTTTTGATTTTCGGCATCCCGATCTTGATAATAGACCAGGCTATTAGGTTTTCGTCGTGATTCAGAAAAACCACTACTGAAATGTGCACTTACAAGAAAACTTAAGGCCAGAATAAAAAAGAAAATGGAGATAAATCTTTTATAGCGATAAAACCCCAAAACACTTAGTAGCGACCCAAATAGAAGTACCGTTAGCACAGTGCTTGCCACCAACATCTTCAAGTCCAATCCTACCGGGAAAAACTGAATGAGCGGGCTAAAAATCAAAACAGCAGGAGCACCCAGAAGCACCATTAATAATAGGTTGGGTCGTTCTTGACGGATCAATACCCAAAACGACAATAATCCAAAAAACAGGGGGATGATAAAATAGGCAGCGCCTTTTAAATAGAGCGCTATGCCAACATTTATGATCAGCCACAATGATATAGGAGCGACATAAGCGCTGGCGATATTTAGGAGTTTGAATCTGCTATAGACCATAAAAGTAATGGCGAGTGAAAGCATGACAAAGAATGCGATATAAGTATGCCCGTTGTAGGTAAAGCCATGTTGGATCTCATTATATTGAGGATAGATAATCAATAGTAGCTTCCAGCCAAAAAACCCAATAAGGCCACAAATGGCAAGCGATAATGACAACGCTCCAAATCCTCTTCCAATTTCTTTAACCGCGAGTTTTCCTTTTTTAATTCCGAAGAAAATAAACATAACAAAAACGACAATCGCCAAAATGAGCATAGGATATATCCAGGAAAATGGATAACTCACCATTTTAATTAAAGGAAAATTGAAATAAACATCGTCTGTATCACTCTTCATATCCGATATATCCGCATCGCCAAAATAATGCATAAGGGGTAGTAGATAACTTCCTTGATGTTGGAGTGAATTTCGGTTCAGATTATCAAAATTGTCATTCGCTGTATGATAATCGAAATGGTCATCGATAAAGGCGAAGAATAATCCATCAATATCCCCGTCTTCTCTAAGCACCGTTGAGTCCGTGTCATTCGGGAGCATTTTATAAATACTATACATCAATGATGAGGCCACCGGGTACTCAGGATTGGCATCTATAAATGCTTGAATAATAGTGTGGTTTCCTTGATTGGTTTCCAGGATCATATTACTGGGGCCACCACTGCCACGGGCTTCGAAGTTGAGGGCCAAACGTACGTCTTTCGCCCAAGGGTGTTGGTTTACAAATAGGTCTGCACCGTCCAGATCCACTTCTTCGCCATCTGTAAATAGAATGATAATATCGTTTTTAGGCTGTTTACCACTTGCTTTGAAGGCACGAAGACTTTCCAAAATGGTCACCACGCCACTCCCGGCATCACCTGCTCCCATAGATGCCACCATCGCACTGTCATAATGAGAGAAAATTAACAGGGCATTCCCGGGCTGAGTGCCATCAATGCGAGCTATAATGTTGACAGGTTTGATAAGCCCTCCCCAATCATTATAGATAAAGCCCTCCTGGGTTTGCGGTTCTAACCCCAGATCTTTCAATTGTTGCACCAGGTATTCCTGAATTCTGAAATGTTCATCATTACCTATAAAATGAGGTGCTTTAGTAATTTCTTTAAGGGGGATTAGGGCGCGTTCGGCTGAAAATTCAGTTTCGGGAATGGAAGCAGGCGCCGCTTCACGAGGCATTAAACTGAAAAAACTATAATAAATAAGGCCTAATAAAAGCAAGAGCGAAAGAAAAGCGTTCATTCGTTTCATAGAGAATGGATTGGTGTTTTAAAAGTACGATTAAATGTTGAAATATCTCTTTCCAGATAGCTGCACTTCAGGGAGTCGGCATTTGACTTTCCCCTTTGGAAATGGGAGTTGAGCGCGAAGCTGGTCGGGGCATCATCATTGAACATTTTTTACCTATCTTTAAGAAGCAAAAACTCAGTGTTATGGGAATTAAAAGTTACATAGGGAAGCGGGCAAAACCTACCAAAGGTTCGACAGAAAACATAAAGGTTTCCGACTATATGAGCACGAACCTCATCACTTTTAGACCTGAACAATCGGTGATGGAGGTAATGAACACTTTAATTAAAAAGAAAATTTCAGGGGGACCGGTGGTGAATGATAAATACGAGCTTGTTGGAATTATTTCTGAAGGAGATTGCATGAAACAAGTGAGTAATAGCCGATATTATAATCAACCCATGGAAGACTTAAAGGTCGAAGATCATATGGTGACCGAAGTAGAAACCATAGATGGTGATATGAATGTATTTGATGTTGCCGATCTATTTCTAAATTCTCGCCTCAGGCGTTTTCCTATTCTTGAAGATGGAAAATTAGTGGGATTGATCAGCCAAAAAGACGTCTTAAAGGCCGCATTGCATTTAAAGGGGACTAGTTGGAAATAGACTTGAAGGGAAACCCGTAAATCCTTGCGTTTTCCTTTTTATGAGGAGTATCCTTCTATTTAATATCTCGTTTTACCAACAAATAAAAATCGTTATCTAAGGCCAGGTATGCTTGGTCGTACACATAGAAATACATACTCCCCGCTTTGGTAGTGTAAGTACCCGTGCAGTACTCGAAGAGGAAACCGTGTTTGATCAGGGTGGTTTTGGTAACCTTGGTTTTGTCCTTGGTGTTAAGGGCTTCGAGGATACGATGGTTTTTACGCAACCGGTTGTTAGTAGTACGGATTTCATTTTTACTGTCCTTGTTAAGTGCATTATTATGTGCATTGCGACAGGCATCACTACAGAATTTCTTATCTGCACGACCTATTATTTTTTCTCCGCATTCAAGACAGGTTTTGTTCATACCCAAAGTTAAATATTATTTTTTTGAATTATCCTTTTCTGTAGTGATGGTAAATCGATAAATCGCCTCAAATTTTAGATAAAATCCTCCATTGATCGTTGGGTTCAACTGTGTACGATCGTCACCAAAGCTAAAAGCTGAAAGGCCAAAATCAATTTCATCACCTTTTGTATAGACCTCAAAGTCATTACTGGAATAGCCAAACTTAGCGCGTAATAGGACACTTTTGTCAAGTCCATTGAACTGCATATAACTCGCAAATTCAAGGGAGCTTAAATCCACATACTCATTTGCATTTTCTTTCGTAATATTGAAACTACGTCCAATCCCAAAATAGTCTATCCCATAAGTGAATATGCCACAAGTGTAATTGATATCGGTAGCAATTGGTAAGGAAATGTCCATTTCAAATTTACCATTTGGACTCA
>SMXJ01000008.1 GCA_004356305.1 Bacteroidota bacterium
AGAGGAATCTAGTTGTGCATACTGTGGTTTATCTTTACTAATATATAAAAATAAGAGCGCAAATTTCTTACCATTATTGTGGCTTAACAAATGTTTATGAAGTCTGTATGCTTCTCGCATCTGCCTCTTGATACGATTTCTGGAAACCGCGAGCTTGAAATTTCTCTTAGGAACAGCGAAAGCAGCTCGGTGATTTTCCTCCTCCACCAATGGTAGATAGAATAGCTTTAGAGGGAAATTAGAAATCGTTTTACCTTCCACGAACAACCGCTCAATTAGCTTACGGCTCTTTAGTTTTTCATTTTTTGAAAAAGTAAAACTCATCGAGTAAATGTAGGGTATTTGGACGTTTCCGCCAAGCTATGCATGGCGGCCGGGCTATCGCTTCTCGCTTACGCCTTCGGCGGAGAGCTCAAACAAACCGCTCAATCCCTAACGCAAAAAAGCCCCCTCGATTTTTAAGGGAGGCTTGATGCGATCTAAATTCAGAATAATAAATTATTCTATGATGTAGGAGTTGTTCTCAAGCTCGATATCTGCCATCAATTGAGACGGGTCAATCATCAATTTTTTCACTTTTTTACCGCCCGGAATTTCAAAGGAATAAGTAGGATACGCCCAGGCCCAATCATTTAAAACAGTACGTTTTATGTTTAGACCCGAAATTTCCTTTTCTCCTCTCATCATTTGAAGCGGAATGTAGAACAGCTCCTCACTACTGTCTTCATAGACCGCCAACAGGTCTATAGGCATCGGCATTAATCCGATGCGTTCAAGAGACACGGTTGTTACATCATTGGTTTCGACAACATTTGTGATCCCATAATCAATGGTATTAGTTGTTTGCGTCCAATCCATTAAATACCAATCAAGTTCTAAATCCGAAACTTTTTCAGCTATTCTAATAAAATCATTTGGCGTAGGGTGTTTAAAAGCCCATTCCTTAAAATATTGCCTGATCGTTTTCTTTAGATCATCCTCCCCAATCACATAGCCCAATTGCGCCAAAAAAACACACCCTTTGTGATATGCTGTTAATCCGGAAATACGATTCGTAGCAAATCGATCGGCATGAGTTCCCTGAGAAGCTTCTTGTCCACTTGTTGCTAAAAAACGGTATCCACGATATTGTCCGCTAAAAGGGTTGGCTCTCTTTTTCTTCGTCACCTCATCCATCGCCAATTCACTGATGTATTCGGCAAATCCTTCATCCATCCAGGCGTGTTTACCCTCATTGGTGGCCAAGAGGAATTGAAACCATGTGTGCGCTAACTCATGAGCGGTGACGCCAACTAAGCTTTCAAGTTTACGCCCGCCGGTGATCAAGGTACACATAGCATATTCCATCCCACCATCACCTCCTTGAATTACGGAATATTGTTTATATGGATACGCTCCAATATTATCATTATAGAATCGCATCAGGTCCGCTGTAATAGGCTGTAGCTTTTTCCAATTGTCGATGATGTCGGGATCGTTTTTATAATAAAAGTTCAGTATTACGCCATCAGGACCGGGGTAGGTGTCATGGATATATTCTGTATCCGCCGCCCAGGTAAAATCATGCACCCTGGGAGCAACGAAATGCCAGGTCCTTTTGCCGCGCATCTTTTTTGGTTTGCCTTGCAAATTACCCGACCCTCCGATCGTATAATTCTTATCAATGGAGATCTTAACATCAAAATCGCCCCAAACTCCGTGAAATTCACGATAAATGTATGGATCCGCATGCCAGCCCTGAAAGTCGTATTCAGCTAATTTCGGATACCATTGTGACATAGAAAGCGCGACACCCTCGGCATTGTTACGGCCACTTCTACGAACTTGTATGGGCACTTGCGCGTCCCATACCATATAAAAAACCGAGCTTTCTCCAGAAGGAATAGGCTTGGCCAATTCAACTTCGAGCACAGTTCCAACTACCTCATAATTCAATACCGCCCCATCCTGCGTCAAAGAAATGAGTTTAATATAACCCATTTCCGGTGGGGTTAATTTTGAAATTCGATCTCCCACTCGCGGATCCGGGTCGGCAACTGTACGGGACCTGACGTCCATTTCACTCCCCGGTTGAAAGGCGTTGAAATACAAATGATAGAACACACGATTCAAAACATCCGGTGAATTATTAGTGTAGGTAAGCACCTGCTCGCCCTTGTATTGCCAATTTGCAACGTCCATATCGATTTCCATTTTGTAATCGACTTTTTGCTGCCAATATGTTGTGTTGTTTTGGGCGGCTACACTTCCGAAGAAGAAGACCACAAGAATACTTTTTATAAATAGCCCCATCTTATCTCGACATTTTGTCCGCCATGATCAAGGCGTTGAACATATTGACCATTTTTCCGGATCTTGAAATATTTTCGAAGTTGTCGGTATTCGATTCGTCACCGGCTAAGATAACCGAGGTTTTGGAAGTCAAGCCACTGGACATTAAAATTTGCTTCACCTGTTTCGCCGAAAGACGTGGATATTGTGAACGAATTACCGCCGCAACACCTGCGACAGCAGGAGCCGCCATAGAAGTCCCCTGCAGGTATTCGTAGGTGTTTAAGGGGGTGGTTGACCAAATTTTAACACCAGGAGCAAAGACATCTACGTTCGATTTTCCAAAGTTTGAAAAACTGGCTACCATCTCACTTCCATAGTCATAATTAAGAGCTCCAATAGTGATAAAAGTATTACTTATCTCTGCGTTAGTCCCTTTTTGGTCGTTTGGATATACTTGAATTCCGTCTAGATCAAAGCCTTCGTTACCTGCGGCATTTACGATCAATACATCATGGTCTGATGCATATTTAATGGCATCCCAAACCCATTGCGGATGCGGAGAGTAGTATTTCCCAAAACTAGTGTTGATCACCTTGGCCCCGTTGTCCACGGCATAACGAATTGCCAGAGCGATATCTTTGTCATACTCGTCACCATCCGGTACAGCTCGAATTACCATGATCTTAACATTATTGGCAACACCATTCATCCCCACGCCATTATTTCTTTTGGCGCCGATAATTCCGGCCACATGAGTACCGTGTTTCACATCTTCTTTTTTAAGACTCGGACCATCAACGTCACCATTTCCGTAGTATTTTGTGTTGAAGTCATCAGGATCATCTCCTAATTTCTCTCTGAAATTTTCATTCATATTAAAATGAGATCCCAATCTGCCCTTATAATAATCGATGCCCCCATTTAATTGTTCGATCACTTCCGGAACCGTATCGGCATAACCCAACATTTGTGACAATCTGGAGATCTGTTGTTTTTCGGTAGTATTTGGATATTCAATACTTCCCAGGTCTTTTTGCGAGTAATCCTCTTTGCCTAATTTTTTGGAAATTGCCTCATGTGCCGGCGCTAGTTGACTCAAAATTTGCTGGTATCTTTCTACTGTACTTTCGGCCTCCGCCACTTCTTTATCATATTCGGCTGTAGCTTTTTGATACAGTTCATAATCGGCTCGATCTGTCGCACTGATGGAAGACTCATTTTTCCCTTTAAACCTGGGCCCTAGATTTTTCATATATCGAACATACTCCAAATTTTCTTCCACGATATCCCCTAAAAAGTTCCATCCATGAACATCGTCAACATAACCGTTCTTATCGTCGTCTTTTCCATTTCCGGGAGTTTCACCTTTATTAGTCCAGATAACATCTTTCAGATCTTCGTGCTCTATGTCCACCCCGCTGTCGATAACGGCAACAATAACTGTTTTACCTTTCCGCCCTTTTAAGAGTTCATTATAGGCCTTATCAACACTCATCCCCGGTATAGTGTCTGACAATAGATCTGTGGCCCCCCAGGTTTTTAATTGAGCATCACTCAAAGGGGCGGCCTTAAGAGGAAGGGAATCAATATTTTCTATGGGAGTCGAAACAATGGAAGCGACTCCGCCACCACAACCGGTTAAGACAGCCATAGCTGAAAGAGCTAAAAGAGAAGATTTCAAAATTTTCATCATTATAATTTTAATTAAAAAGTTCATTAAAGGTAAAGCTTTCATCCAGGCGAATCCCTTTTTCAGTGCGCTTTACGGTAATAATTTGGTTGTGAGCATCGTGCTCCAAAAATAAGTAATATTTATGGTCTGCTGCGGCGAGAAGAAATTTCTCTTTTTCGGACAGGGTCAATAAAGGCCTTGTGTCATATCCCATCACAAAAGGAACGGGTATATGCCCTACGGTGGGGACTAAATCGGCCATAAAAACCAAGGTCTTGTCCTGGAATTTAATATGGGGAATCATCTGTTTTTCGGTATGGCCATCTACAAATAGAATGCCAAGATTTAATTCATTGAATTCAGAAAAGTCCGAATCCGGATCCTCGACGAATTTTAATTGCCCGCTTTCTTCCAAAGGAATTATGTTCTCTGTCAAGAACGACGCCTTTTCTCTTCGGTTAGGATTGGTTGCCCAATTCCAATGTCTTTCGTTACTCCAAAAGCTGGCGTTTTTAAAAGCCGGTTCGTAGCCCGTGCGGTCTTTGTTCCATTGCACACTTCCACCACAGTGGTCAAAGTGAAGATGGGTCATAAAAACATCGGTGATGTCATCGCGATGAAACCCGTATTTTTTTAAAGAATCGTCAAGAGTGTAATCTCCCCACCGAAAGTAATACCCAAAAAATTTATCGCTTTGTTTGCTACCCATACCGGTATCGATCAAAGTGAGCCTATCGCCATCTTCAATAAGCAAACAACGAGCAGCAATATCGATCATATTATTGCTGTCAGTAGGATTGGTTTGTGACCAAAGGGATTTGGGCACTACGCCAAACATAGCGCCTCCGTCTAATTTAAAGTTTCCCGCTTCAATAGGATATAACTTCATAAGCGTGCAAAGTAATGAAATGAAGAGAAACCCACCAAAAACCTTAAGAATTAATTAAGACTCCAGTTTAAAGCGAACATTTTCTACACTTTCTTTTGTTCCAACCAGAGTTACGATGTCACCGAGACGCAGCCTTGTATATCCATGAGATATAATAATTGACCCTTTACGCTGAACAGATAGCACAATAACATCTGTTGGGAACCGTAAATCACGCAAGGTCATGCCGTGAATGTCCTTATTCCTAATTTCAACATCTATTGAATCTTGAGCCGTGTCTAAACCAAGCAATATGGAAGTTGCATTGGGTGATCGCACAAAATGGTCGAGTAGATTGATCATTGCCATCGAAGGGTCAATTACCCGGACTCCCAATTCGTTAAATTTTTCTAAGAACGATCTAGTACCATTATAACGAACAATGATGTCTTTTGTCCCTATGTGTTCATAAACGAGTTCAGATATCTTGTGGTTTTCTTCATCTGACACTAAGCAAACGATAACATCTGCGTTTTCCAAATGTATATCTTTAAATGAGTTTAATGAAATATCGCTTATCGACACTACTTCAAAGTCATTATTATTTATCTGAACTTCGTTCGAAATAGAAACGATCTTCGGAGTCCATCCATGTTGTTTCAATGACCGCGCAAGTGCGATAGACTGACTTTCTAAACCGAAAATAACAGCATCTCTAACGCCATCATATTCCGGTGTTTTGTGCTTTAAATGACTTTCTCCCACATAATTGATCGCCATTTTAAACAAAGGTGGCCCTATTAATTGGTTGATTATTATTATAGCAATTATTATAGTTTGAAA
Source organism: Bacteroidota bacterium (assembly GCA_004356305.1). Classification (GTDB taxonomy): domain Bacteria; phylum Bacteroidota; class Bacteroidia; order Flavobacteriales; family Flavobacteriaceae; genus Aureisphaera. Next base: position 5,658 of record SMXJ01000008.1, read on the forward strand.
TTCGTAACCCCAAGAAGGGAATTCGGCGGCAACGAGTGTGGTTAAACCCAAAGCAACTCCTGCCTGGGTAACATAGGGCATCCACGAAATAAAAATATATTTTTTATTGTCGTTGGCGGCTACCGCTCCAAAAATACCCCCGAGGACCAGTGTAAAGATCCGTAGACCAAAAAGTGCAATTGCTATCCAAAATACTTGAACCAGAGTTTGTAAAGACAAAGAAGCACCAGTCAAGGTAAAGAAAATGATATAGATCGTTGGACTTATATCATTTAAGAGCTCGACAAATTCTATTCTATTTTTGCTGTAATTGGTGATAAAAAAACTTCCAATTATACAAATAAGTAAAGGCTCTAACACCACCTCGTGATTAAAGATAATTTCTGTATTTACTTTAATAAAGGAGGAAAACAAATAGACACCATAGCCTAATAAGATAATAACCACGCCTTTTATATGCCTGTTTATTTTTAAAGTTAATGGTATCTGAAGAATTTTACCCAGCAATAATCCAAGTCCAAACGATAAGACTAATTCGATAAGTAAAATAAGCAGAAAAGAGAACCCTGATTCTTCACCATTAATTACGGCTTTTGCAACTGAAAGACATATTGCAAAAAGAATAATTACCAAAACATCTATCAATACGGTAACCCCTAAAGTAGTTTTAGTAAATGGACCATTGGCTCGTAATTCATTGATAAGAGCTATAGCAGACGAAGGAGAACGCGCAACAAAAATAACTCCAAATAACGCTGCAATTATAATTTTAACACCAGAAGACAACTCTGCCATAAAAGGAATATATGAGGTCATATAATAAATTACAACCGAGCTCAAGACAAAGGTAATCACCAGCTGTCCTATAGTCATCCACTTAATGCTGTTAAGCCGGCTTCTCAACTCCTTAAGGTATAATTCTGAACCGGCAGAAAAAGCAATAATCGCCAAGGCAATGTCATTCAAGAAATTGAGTTTCGGAATTGAATCTGACTGAATAAAATTTAAGACCGAAGATCCCGCAATGATCCCGGTGATGATCAATCCTGTTATCAGTGGGAACTTGATCTTTTGAAACACTTTGGCTATTTCATGACCGGCAATGGCCACCAATGCAAAACCTAACAAAACAATAATAAATTGGACGTCCATTTAGGGTTAGTTGTCTTTTAATTCTCTTTAAATATATAAAACCATTTTAGGCAGAACAACATTAATTAAAATAATGAGCAAAATTACATTCAAAATCTCGGCTATTAATGGGTATTTTAACGTAAAATTTAAGAGATGCTCGAGTTAGGCGGAATCATCATTCTAGGAATATTGGCGCAATGGGTAGCATGGCGACTTAAAATTCCGGCTATTTTACCTTTGATACTGATCGGGCTCTTAGTGGGGCCAATAGCCGCCGAATTCTTAAGCGCAGACGGTTCCAAATGAATCGAGCCCACCTGGAATGGTGAAAAAGGACTTTTGGCAGGTGATGTTTTGTTTTACTTTGTTTCACTCGTTATTAGTATCATCCTTATTTGAAGGCGGTCTAACACTCAAAATCACGGAAATAAAAAACGCAGGCCCTGTAATTACCAAACTGATAACTATTGGCTCCGCGGTTACATTTTTTTGGAGCCGCCATGTTGTGCTTATCGACAGCGATGAAAATAATATTAAAAGGGCAAAAGAATTAGGAATTGAGGCGTTTATGGCGAATATATATTCAGATGCCTTGGCTGATAATATTGAGCTGAATGATGTGGGATATTTGATGTAGCTTACGCAAAATCGGGAAATTAATAAGTGCGCGATCGATAAATTTAAAAAGCAGTTCGGAGAAAATGGAGCCTTCAGGCTAATTACTTCCGAAGAAATGAAAGACCCAAACAATAATCCCGGGCAAGGACTGTTTTCACATATAGATGATTTTGCTTCAGTGAATATGGTGGTGACTAAATTTCCGGCAATACGGGAACTGAAACTTAAAAATAAGGAGCATTATAACACCATATATTGATCGAACCAATAAGGACATAGACAACACCCCGTTGTTTTTGAAAGACACTGATGGAAATTTACAGATCATTTCGTCTTATAACAAAGAAGTGGCTCATGTGGAAGATGGCTTTAAATAGGTATACCTTGGCAGACCCCTGGAGGCAGAGGCCTTGCGAACTGATAATTGATATTGAAATAACAACAAATATAAATAGATGAAACCTACTTATTTGGCCCTTTGTTTACTATGCTTAGCCGGTCTTTTTTCCTGCAAAAAAGAGGACTCCAGAACCTGTACCAACTGTAGCAGCGACCAAACACCAACTTTTGAATTATGTCACGAAAGTAATGGAAATGCTTCGGTCAATGGCCAGGATACAGGAACAGATTACGATCTATATTTAGCCGATCTGGAAGCTTCCGGAACTAATTGCGGGATTTAGTCGTCTAACTTCAATACCGCCATAAAAGCTTCCTGCGGAATTTCAACATTTCCCACCTGGCGCATCCGTTTCTTTCCTTTCTTTTGTTTTTCCAACAATTTACGTTTACGGGATATATCTCCTCCATAACATTTGGCCGTCACGTCTTTACGCAAGGCTTTGACCGTTTCACGGGAAATGATCTTCGCACCAATAGCGGCCTGAATAGGGATGTCGAATTGTTGCCGTGGGATTAATTTTCGAAGTTTTTCACACATCTTCTTGCCGATTTCGTAAGCATTGTCCTTATGCAATAATGCAGAGAGCGCATCGACGATCTTTCCATTTAATAATACGTCCACCTTGACCAATTTTGATTCACGCATTCCAATGGGTGAATAATCAAAGGAGGCATAACCTTTGGAAACCGTTTTTAAGCGATCGTAAAAACCGAATACAATTTCAGCCAAGGGCATATCGAACGTAAGCTCAACACGCTCAGGTGTTAAATAGGTCTGGTTGGTAATCTGCCCTCGTCTATCAATACACAAAGACATAATTGACCCAATGAAGTCGGACTTGGTTATGATCGTAGCTTTAATATAGGGCTCTTCCATTCTATTCAGTCTGGAAGGGTCTGGCAGATCGGTTGGGTTGTTTACTAAAATTAATTTATCGGGCTCCGCATTGGTATAGGCATGATACGAAACGTTTGGAACCGTGGTAATGACTGTCATGTTGAACTCACGCTCCAGACGTTCTTGAATGATCTCCAAATGCAACATTCCTAAAAATCCACAACGGAAGCCGAAGCCTAGAGCTGCGGAGCTTTCGGGGACGAACACCAGGGACGCATCGTTTAATTGTAGTTTTTCCATAGACGAACGAAGTTCTTCATAATCATCGTTGTCAATAGGATAAATTCCCGCGAACACCATAGGCTTAACGTCTTCAAAACCTTCGATCATATTGGTAGTAGGGGTTTTGTTGTCGGTAATGGTGTCGCCCACTTTTACATCCTTCGCCTCCTTAATCCCGGTGATCAGGTAACCAACGTCTCCCGTTCTTATTGTTTTTTTAGGAACCTGTTGGAGTTTAAGCGTTCCCACTTCATCGGCGAAATAAGATTTACCGGTCGCCATAAACTTGATATTTTGGCCTTTGCTGATCGACCCATGCAATACCCTGAAATATGTTTCTACACCTCGAAAAGGATTGTATACCGAATCGAAAATCAGAGCCTGCAGCGGAGCATTCGGCTCTCCCTTTGGTGCGGGAATTCGATCGATAATTGCAGTGATTATCTCTTTTATCCCCGTGCCTGTTTTTGCACTCGCGGGAATAACTTCTTCGGCGTCACAGCCCAATAGATCAACGATATCATCTGTCACTTCTTCGGGATTGGCAGAAGGAAGATCCACTTTGTTCAATACGGGAATAATCGTTAGATCGTTTTCAAGCGCTAAATATAGGTTAGAAATGGTCTGTGCTTGAATACTTTGTGCTGCATCAACTACGAGTAACGCTCCTTCGCATGCCAGGATAGACCGTGAAACTTCATATGAGAAATCTACGTGACCCGGTGTGTCGATCAAATTCAGAATGTAATTTTCACCTTTATAAGAGTACTCCATTTGGATGGCATGGCTTTTTATAGTAATTCCACGTTCACGTTCCAAATCCATATTGTCGAGCAATTGTGCTTGCGCCTCCCTCGCGGTCACAGTGCCTGTAATGTCTAAAAGACGATCTGCCAGAGTACTCTTTCCGTGATCTATATGAGCGATAATGCAAAAATTACGAATGTTCTTCATAGCGTTTCTCCCGTCGTTTCCACCATAGATTTATTAACAGCGGAAACAATTAGAGTGCAAAGATACTTTAAAAAGACAGTTTTTAGAGGACAAATAGTACAATCATCGTTTTATCATTATTTTTGTACCATATGGCAAAGATAGGAGATATAGATGTTGGAAGCTTCCCGTTATTACTCGCCCCAATGGAGGATGTGAGCGACCCGCCTTTTCGTGCGCTTTGTAAGGAACAAGGCGCAGACGTAGTATACACTGAATTCATTTCCAGCGAAGGCTTGATCCGCGATGCCGCCAAGAGTGTTATGAAACTGGATATCTACGAAAAAGAGCGGCCCGTGGGGATTCAAATATTTGGAGCTGTTTTGGAATCAATGCTTAAAAGCGTCGAAATTGTAGAGGCAAGTGGCCCGGATATTATCGATATTAATTTTGGCTGTCCTGTTAAAAAAGTTGTGAGTAAAGGTGCCGGCCCGGAATTTTAAAGGATATCGATTTGATGGTTTCATTGACCGAAGCGATGGTAAAACACACCAAACTGCCTATCACCGTTAAAACCCGATTGGGTTGGGA
>SMXJ01000126.1 GCA_004356305.1 Bacteroidota bacterium
AAAATAATGAGGCTTGACGGCCAGGTGCACCTGAAACCCTTTCACAAATTTGCAGTTTGACATCATGGAACTGTAGCTCCTTCCAAACTAAAACAGCCCTTCGCCCGCGTATTATACGCCATAGGGTTGAATGGTTTTCCAAATGATTGAATTGTGGCACAAATTGGTTTGACCCCTTAAATATTCCATGTACATTTAAAAATCTTCTACCTATTACGTACCTTCGCGCGGAATCTGTGAGACAACCTAAAACAAATAACCGGAAATAAAAATAGTATAGAATTATGTCGACTGTAGCCATTTCCTTCGGAATCGAAGAAGTATTAAAACAATTGGGGATCGAAGCCGTGAATAAAGGTACTTCAACAGGAAATAATTGGTTTCCGGGTGGAGTTGAAATCGATTCTTATTCTCCCGTGGACGGTCAATTAATAGGCAAAGTGACCACTACCTCCAAAGAAGAATATGAACAACTAATGAGTACAGCACTATCGGCTTTTAAAAGCTGGAGAGTTATCCCTGCGCCACAGAGGGGCGAAGTAGTGCGCCAGTTTGGCGAAGAGCTGCGACGCTTGAAAGAACCTTTGGGAAAATTGGTTTCTTATGAAATGGGGAAAAGTTATCAGGAAGGACTGGGCGAGGTACAGGAGATGATAGATATCTGCGACTTTGCGGTAGGCTTATCGAGACAATTACACGGATTAACGATGCATTCTGAAAGACCGGGACATCGAATGTACGAGCAATACCATCCACTGGGTGTGGTTGGGATCATCTCTGCTTTTAACTTCCCTGTAGCTGTCTGGGCATGGAATACCGCTTTGGCATGGATCTGTGGTGACGTATGTGTATGGAAGCCATCGGAGAAGGCACCCATGTGCGGTGTGGCTTGTCAGAAAATAGCAGCAAAGGTATTTGCGGATAATAATCTTCCCGAGGGGATCAGTTGTCTTATCAACGGAGATTATAATGTAGGAGAGTATATGACCAAAGACAAACGAATTCCCTTAATTTCTGCTACCGGTTCTACCCGTATGGGTAAAATTGTGGGAAGGACAGTTGGTGAACGATTGGGCAGATCGTTGTTAGAATTGGGAGGGAACAATGCCATCATAGTTACCCCGGATGCGGATATTAAAATGACCGTGATCGGAGCGGTATTTGGTGCCGTTGGGACTGCGGGCCAACGTTGTACTTCAACTCGTCGATTGATCATACACGAAAGTGTTTACGATAAAGTTAAAGATGCGGTAGTAACTGCCTACGGGCAACTTCGTATTGGAAACCCATTAGATGAAAATAATCATGTGGGCCCCTTGATCGATAAAGAGGCTGTTGTTATGTATAATACTGCCTTGGAAAAGGTGGTGGCTGAAGGCGGCACTATTGTAGTAGAGGGGGGCGTACTCACAGGAGAAGGTTATGAAAGTGGATGTTATGTTAAACCGGCCATAGCCGAAGCCAATAACAGTTTTGAAATTGTGCAACACGAGACCTTTGCACCCATTTTATATCTTCTAAAATACAGCGGTAGCGTTGAAGATGCACTCGATATCCAGAACGGTGTCGTACAAGGATTGTCATCTGCTATTATGACGAACAACCTACGGGAAGCAGAACGTTTTTTATCGGTTGCAGGGAGTGACTGCGGGATCGCAAACGTAAACATTGGAACTTCCGGCGCCGAAATTGGAGGTGCCTTTGGAGGGGAAAAAGAAACCGGTGGTGGCCGTGAGTCTGGTAGTGATGCCTGGAAGGTGTATATGAGAAGACAGACAAATACTATTAATTATACTACCGAATTGCCTCTGGCTCAAGGGATTAAATTTGATTTGTAGTATAACTCAGAATAAAATAAATAGAGATGAAACGTAGAGATTTTGCTAAAAATGTCACTTTGGCTTCGGGAGTCGTTGGATTAGGCTTACTAACATCCTGTACTGAAAAGGAGAAGGTCGTTGAAGAAAGTCGCTCAGTGCTTAAAACCAATCCAAAAGTGACGGCTAAACTTTCGGAGGAGATGTACAAAAAAGCATTGGAGATCACAAAGAGGAAAGTGAGAGGTGGTGATAATGAAACATTCTTTAAAAAACCATTTATCGATGCGGCGTTCTCGCCGAACATATTTCTATGGGACACATGTTTTATGTGCTGCTTTGCAAAATATCATCTCGATGAACTTCCTGTTTATCAGGCTCTCGACAATTTCTATGACCAAATGGAAGATGATGGTTATATATGCAGGGAATACCGGCATACAGGAGAAGCACTGTGGTCTAAAGAACATCCGGTATCTATTAATCCACCCTTGTTGGCCTTTGCCGAATGGGAGATATATCAGGTTTCAGAAGATAAAAAACGCTTGGTGGAAGTGTATCCTATACTAAAAAAAAATTTCCAATTCCTTGTGAATCGATATATGATGGAAGACCATCTTTTTTATGGGGACACTTTAGGTATGGGAATGGATAATATACCACGAGCACCAAGGGATTGGGAACCGACAGAAGGAAATGGAATGACACATCATGAGTTGGTAGCAAAAACAGCCGGACTCAATGCTTCAGAAGAAACTAAACTAAACTTTTTTATCGAGCAATATGTAGAAACCAAACTAGGAGTGTGGAACAAACAAGCCAGGTTGGTCGACTTTTCTTCTCAAATGGCAATGTTTTCGTTGCAATTGACCGAGATGGCCATGCTAACTCAAAACAACGATGACATTGTTTATTATCAGGACATTCATTCGAAAATAAAGGAAGCCTTAAATCAAAAGTGTTGGAGCGAACAAGATAAATTTTATTACGATTTGGGCTTTGGCGAGCAAGTGCCGCGTCGTCATATTGGAATGTACTGGGCCCTGCTGGGGAAACTCGTTCCTGAAGATCGAATGGAGGATTTTCTGAGTCATCTCAGAGATCCTGATGAGTTTTACCGTAAAACTCCATTACCTGCACTTTCTGCCGCAGACCCGGACTATGTGGGATGGGGTGATTATTGGTTGGGAGGAGTTTGGGCACCTACGGTTTATATGGTATTGAAAGGTCTAACGGCAAATGGTCAGGAGGATCTGGCAAAGGATCTAGCCCAAAAAGTATACAAGAGTGTTTCGGTTGTTTTTGAGGCAACGGGAACTTTTTGGGAAAACTATGCCCCGGATTTGGTATCCTACGGAATGCCTGCCAAGAAAGATTTTTGTGGTTGGACAGCTTTGATCCCAATAGCCGTTTACAAGGAATACATAGCATAACGGCAATTGTTCAGAAGATCTAATTTCTACCCATCTCTGAAGGATACAATTGATGGACCGGATCACTTTGCCATACTTCCTTAGTGTCCACATCGATTATAGAAAGTGGCCCTTTGAATGCAGCACCGGTATCAATATTCCAAACATTGGCAAAGTTCACTGGAACTGTCGACCCCATTCGGGTAACCGGCGTATGACCTATATAAATTTCTTTGAAGAGTTTTAATCGTTGTGGGTAACGTTCATCTTCTTCTGAAATGTTCGCATCCAACGAGCGTGCCATCTCCCAAAGTGTACGATCCCAAAACACCAATTTATCAAAATACTCATATTGCGGCCCGGCAAGATTGGTAAAACCGGCATGCACAAACAATCGGTTTTGAGTATCGATATGATAATTAGTGCAGTTTTCGTAGAACAGCAGGTGTTTTTCTATTTCTTCTGAAGACAGCTTTACATAGCTCTTTTTGGTGGTTTCTCCACCATAAGCCAACCACATTGGATTGACATCATCGTGTTTCAAATAACGATACGTCAAATGATCATGATTGCCACGAATAAAAATACAATCGTAGGCTTCAGAAAATTGGATCAAGAATGAAACTGTTCCAGCAGCATCACTCCATCCGTCAACATAATCTCCCAAAAAAATGAAAAGATCTGTTTCGGACAGTTTCAACTTCAATAAAACTTGCTCTATGGCTTTTAATCCACCATGAATATCACCAATAACTAATGTTCTCATTCCGAATCTTAACTATTAACTAACAAAACGATGACGACGATCATCAGGATGATCGAAAGTACAAAAAGGAAGATCTTCCAGAACGAATAAGGGCGCTTTCCTGATAGTTCCCCTGTTTGTCCGTTGACGAAAAAGTTATAGCGTTTCCCTTTAAAAGTATAGGCACTTACAAAAACAGGCAGCAAAATATGTTTGAATGTTTCTTCTGAAAGGGTCATATCCAAGGAGCTAATACGTTGCGTATCTCCACCTATATCACGACGTGCCCAGCGATCGGCTATACGATTTGCTTCTTTGTTAGCCTCCAGATGTCCTTCTTTTAAAGTGATGGTATATTTTTCTGTCACAAAACCCGCCAGATAACTACTGTCAAAAGGCTGAAGGGCGTTGAGGTTCCAATGTGAAATTTTCTTTGGAATTACTCCTGTTTTTTGCAAGGAGGCTTTGATGAGAGTGTCGTCCACAAATCCTGAAATGTTTCCGCTGGCGGGAGTCCATCGCGTTCGCCTTTCCTGTCTGAATCTCGTGACGGCTTTGCCGTTCACGGTGGTGGTGTAAGGAACCGATATGTAATAATAATCTCCGCGTTGCCCGGTATAGGTTGCAAACAATTGTGCGTCAAAAGTCCAAAATGGAACATACAATCCTTTAGTGTTTTGAGGATCGAGGGTGGCTTTTTTTAGTTTGTTGGGAGCCCACCAGAGCTTATCCACCCACTTTGCAAAAATCTGGAATGCCTTTTTTTGATCTATTTGAAATGGCAATACCGCCCCTGGCAAGATCCACTCTTCCTTTTTGGCGTCTTTGATGATCAACGGTGAGTTGCAATAAACGCAATGCAGTGATTTATAGTTTTCTTCTATATGTTGATTTGCACCACAATTTTTGCAGGAAAGAATAGTAATGACCTCACTATGCGATTGTGAACCCATAGAATCTAAATATGATTTCAAATCCAGCTCATCATACCCATTTTCTGGAGTCAAAATTTTCTGTCGATGGTCACAGTAATCACATTTAAGCTCGGTCGTGCCCGGAGCATATAACAATTCTGCTCCACAATTGGAGCAGGATTTCTTAAGCTCAGATTTTTGTTGAAGTGTGGGTTGCATCATTGGTACGATTAGACCTTACGGGTTTTACAAACCTGGAAGGTCTTGAAAGGAATTATTGTGGAAGGGGTGGCGGAGTATTTCCTCCTAAAAATGATCTTAATTCGTCCACTTCCTTTACCGCGAGCCAACCGGCCATCCCTCGCTTCCATATGAGTGTTTCTTTATTGATCGTACGGCTTGCAAATAGTGCACCTAATTGTTCAAATCCAACCGGGCCCCGTTGCTGGCCATTTGTGGCATAGAAATATAGAAGAACCTGTGGCACCGGAGGTGGAGCCATTGGTGTTGCCTGCTGCGCAGTTTGACCGCCCATTTGCGGGCTCATCAAACCACCCATTTGTTGAGCCAGAACAAAACCCATGCCCATGCCCATACCGGCACCTGCAGTTCCACCTTCATTGGACGCAGCAGCCTCAATGGCTTTGGCAGTTTTGAATTTGGTCAATTTGTCGAGGTCCAGTTTGTCGAGGCGACTGTATTCGAAGATTTCTTTTTTGAGATCTTCAGGCATGGATACGTTCTCGATATAGAATTTTTCTAAGGAGATCCCTACGCTTTCAAATTCAGGTTGCATCACTTCTTTACATGTCTCACTCAATTCCGAAGTATTTGCTGCATACAACTCTATAGGCAAATTAGCTTCTCCCACGGTATCGGTAAATCGAGTTGTGATCAAGCTTTTTAGGTGTTCATTGATCTCGAAATTGGTAAAGTTACTATCGGTTCCAACAATGTCGACTATGAATTTTCCGGCATCGCTGATACGGAATGCATAAGTTCCAAAGGATCGTATTTCCACCAAACCATAACGTTCATCATTGAGGGTGATAGGATTTTTGGTACCCCATTTTTCATCGGTAAACAAATGAGTATTTACAAAATAGACTTCAGCCTTAAAGGGGCTATTAAATCCATGTTTCCACCCTTTTAGAGTAGAGAGTATAGGCAGGTTTTCGGTCTTAAGCGTATAGGTTCCCGGGGAGAACACATCTGCCAACTTCCCTTCATTGATAAAAACAGCTGTTTGCCCTTCTCGAACTATGAGCTTGGCACCGTTTTTAATTTCGTTTTGATAGCGTTCAAAACGGTGACAAATAGTATCGTCGGTATAGTCGAGCCATTCGACGATGTCTATAAATTCGTGACTTAATTTTTCTTTTATTTTATCGAAAAGTCCCATAAAGTTGATTTTTAGAAAGTTGAGTAATAAATATAGGAAAATATAGGCAAAGCAATGTTAGCTGTACTTCACTTTCCGAAGAATTCTTACAGATTCTTTAAATGATTGGTATACATTTCCATCGATTTGTTTCAAAAATGGCTTGGCCTCCATTAATTTTTCTTTAGCATCTTGAAAATCGTTTAAGAAACAAATTAGATAGGTTGCAGGAAGTTGTTGCAAATCTTTTTTCTCCTGAGGTCGCAAAGGGATATTCTTTTTCAGCTTTTCCAATAGGGCATTATTGGCATTGTAAATATGATATAAGGTGCGTTTGCTGAATTGAGGCTGCTCAAAAATAAGCCGAGTGTCCATATTGTAGAATCCGTTTTCGTGGAAGGTAATGGTGAGCTCTTCCAGCGGGTAGTATTTGTAGTTTTCGTCAAGTCCCAAATGCACATACTCCGTGATCTTAAATTCGTCTTCGGTAAAGGAAATACTCACCTCGTCCAATGCGGAATAAAACAATCGTACCTGCTCATTGATCAACTCAATATCGACACGTGAGTAATAGACCTCTCCATTAACATTTTTGTTGATCCCTGCCCAACAGACAACAAACTGCTCTTTAAAGACCTTGTAATGAGACTCCAAGTCGTTGTGCCTGTTATTGATAAAGTCTATCACCCCATCCAGGGTGTACTCTATGTTGTTCTTTGCCTGGTTTTCAATGGATTTTACGATTTGAGAGTTCACATCCTTTATTTCAATATCGAAATCCTTTGGCATGGAAATACTCCCATCCCGGAGAAAAATAGATCCGCCCCAGTACTTCCAGATGTTCTTTCGAAGTGAAGTGATCTCGCTGGTAGGACGAATGGTCACAAGTCCAACCACTTTATCATCGGGCAAATGCGGGAACATCACATTTTCATAAGAGATAAGAGGTGGATTGGTTAAATAGGCGTTTACCAAATTCTGGATCTTGCTATCATCAAAAAAGTCGACCCCGTTTATTTCGTTGCCTTCATCTTCAACCCCAATTACAATAAAGCTGTTGTTTGCCGGATTACTATTGCTCAAAGCACAGATGTGTTTTAGAAATTTCGCCTTCCCCTCTTTACTACTCAAATCGATCTTTCGTTTTTTGTCGTAGAAACTGCTCTCATCATTATGAGCTAAAAGGGTTTTTATGAGAAGGCGTTTGTTTATCATTTTCTATTCACAATAGTACTGGTGGCCTGGTCTAAACACATCACTGTTAAATCGGCTATATTCACATGGGGTGGGCGGGTAACGGTGAACCAGATCAATTCGGCTATATCAACCGGTTGTAATGGTGTAAAATTTTGATATACTTTCTCAGTTTTTTCAGAATCACCTTTAAAACGTACATGGCTAAATTCTGTCTCCACCATTCCTGGATTAATGGCGCCCACTCTAATTCCCATCCCGTTAAGGTCTATTCGCATGCCCTGGTTGATGGCGTCGACGGCGTGTTTACTGGCACAATATACATTACCATTGGGGTAAACTTCCTTTCCTGCGGTAGATCCTATATTGATAATGTGGCCGGAACGTTTTTCTATCATCTTCGGAAGGACCGCTTTGGACACATATAACAACCCTTTTACGTTAATATCGATCATGGCATCCCAGTCGTCAAGGCTTCCGTTATGAATAGGGTCAAGGCCATGAGCGTTACCTGCGTTATTGATAAGAATATCTATTTCAGAAAATGCCGCAGGCAAATTCTGAAGCAATTCGAACACCATCTCCTTATTTCGAACATCAAAATTAAGGGTATGGATATCTGTCATTTCAGAAAGTTCTGAGGAAAGCGCAGCCAGTCGTTCTTGCCTTCTTCCGCAGAGTATCAATCGGACTCCATGGCCCGCGAACAATCGAGCGGTGGCTCTTCCTATTCCTGAAGTGGCACCCGTTATCAAAGCAGTTTTATCCTTCATATTCTATTTATTGCTCTTCACTTAACCTTATCTATGGGACCTTATGTCCTTGACTTTCTGCCAACATTTTAAACCAGTCCACTTCGGTTAGGGCAATACTATCTGCCTTGATGGCGTTGGTAATTCGTTTTTTATTTGTGGTGCCGATCACCAGGTGAATGCCGGAAGGATGTTTTAGTATCCAGGCGAGCAATAACTGGTCTTTGGTGGCATTGTATTTTTTGCTTAGTTCATTCAGGAGTTTGTGAATGCGGCGAGTCTGTTCATCTTCGGTTTTAAATACCTTTCCTAACGGACTCCAACACATGGGGGTAATAGCCGAAATCATCATATGGTCCAAACTGCCATTGTACATAGCTTCAAAAGAAGTAAGTGAAAAATCTATTTGGTTGACCGATATCTGCGATCGTGTAGAGATCAAATCTGATTGTGAAGGTGTAAAATTAGAGACACCAAATGCCTTTATTTTCCCTTCGGAAATTAAGGTATCCACCGCCTTTGCCACTTCATCCGGATGAATAAGTGGACTTGGCCTGTGTAACAAAAGGAGATCCAGGTAATTTGCATTTAGATCTTTGATCGATTTTTCGACACTTCCTATAATGTAACTCGCATCGTATTGGTAATGTTTCACCTCATTATTTCGGGTATTGCCGATGTATTGAATCCCGCATTTGGAAATTAACTGTATATCTTCTCTGGGGATGTCCACTTCGGCCAAAGCTTTTCCAAACTCTATTTCGGTGGTGTAATCACCATAGATATCGGCGTGATCGAAGGTAGTAATGCCGTTTTCCATACAGTGATTAATGGCTGAAATCATCTCATTTTTGGACAATTTCTTCCCCCAGACACCCCATGTCATACACCCCTGAATTATTCTTGAATACCTTTGTGACATTAATTATTTTTTCGGCTTTTTAAATTTATAACATTGAAATTAGTAAAAAGGGTGTTAAACCCTTTATTTGCAATAATTTTTAACCAATTGTTAACAGCAATTTTCAGTATAAATATTGAATTTGCAAGCCATTGAAAAATATAACACGTTTTTAGACAAAAAATACTTATGGAACAGACCGCTACTTCCCTGGATATAGGAGCTTTAAATGAAAAAATTGAAAAGGAAAGTGCATTTGTAGACATTCTTACTTTGGAAATGAACAAGGTAATCGTGGGACAAAAGCACATGGTAGAGCGATTGCTCATCGGTTTATTGGGCCAGGGGCACATTTTATTAGAGGGAGTTCCCGGACTGGCAAAAACATTGGCGATTACTACATTGGCAAAGGCCGTACACGGATCCTTCAGCCGGATTCAGTTTACACCGGATTTATTACCCGCCGACGTCATCGGGACAATGATCTATAATATGAAGGCCAATGAATTCAGTATTAAAAAAGGGCCTATTTTCGCTAATTTTGTGTTGGCAGACGAGATCAATCGTGCTCCGGCCAAGGTACAATCGGCTTTACTGGAAGCGATGCAGGAAAAGCAAGTTACCATAGGAGATGAGACATTTATTCTAGATAAACCATTCCTGGTCATGGCAACTCAGAACCCGATCGAGCAAGAAGGAACATATCCGTTGCCTGAGGCACAAATAGACCGTTTTATGCTAAAAACAGTAATTGATTACCCAAAACTAGATGAGGAGCAACTTATCGTTCGCCAGAACCTAAAAGGCGAATTTGAACAAATAAACCCGGTTGTAACCATAGATCAGATAAAACGTGCACAGGAAGCCGTTCGCGAAGTATATATGGACGAAAAGATCGAGAAATACATACTCGATATCATCTTTGCCACTCGTATTCCCGAGAATTATGGCCTTAAGGAGATGAAACCCCTCATTAGTTTTGGAGCTTCACCAAGAGGAAGTATAAACCTGGCGGCCGCAGCGAAATGTTACGCATTCATCAAGCGTCGCGGTTATGTAATTCCTGAAGATGTTCGTGCCTTGGTGCATGATGTATTGCGTCATCGTATAGGTTTGACTTATGAAGCTGAGGCAGAGAACATCACTTCGGAAGATCTCATCAACAAGATCGTGAATGTGATCGAAGTACCGTAAGGGTTTAAAGTTGTAAGTTCGAAAGTTACGAGTTAACCAGCCTTCAACCTGAAACATTATACCTGCAGTGGATACCAAAGAACTTCTTAAGAAAGTACGAAAGATCGAGATCAAAACACGTCGGTTGAGTGACCATGTGTTTGGCGGTGAATATCACAGCACATTTAAGGGTCGTGGAATGACTTTTAGTGAGGTGCGTCAGTATCAATTTGGAGATGATGTGCGAAGTATCGATTGGAATGTCACCGCACGTTATAATGAACCTTTCGTAAAAGTATTTGAAGAAGAACGGGAGCTTACCCTATTGTTGATGGTGGATATTAGTGGATCCGAACTCTTCGGAACAGACACCCAATTTAAAAATGAGATCATTACAGAAATAGCCGCGACACTTGCATTTTCAGCCATGCAGAACAACGATAAGATAGGATTGATCTTATTTTCCGATGAAATAGAATTGTTCATTCCACCCAAAAAAGGCAAATCTCATGTATTGCTTATCATTCGGGAATTGATCGAATTTCACCCTCGAAGTAAACGTACCGATATCGCTCAGGCATTAAAATATCTATCCAATGTTATGAAAAAGAAGGCCATCGTTTTTGTGCTTTCCGATTTTATTACTGAAGGATATAGAGACACCCTAAGAATAGTCTCTAAAAAGCACGATGTGACCGGGATAAGGGTTTACGATCGCCGCGAGGAAGAAATTCCTAATTTGGGGATGGTGCAAATGCAGGACGAAGAAACAGGAGAGTTGTTGTTGGTGAATACAGGCTCTAAAAGCGTAAGAAGAAATTATCAAAACTTCTATAAAGAATGTGTGGACGAATTTAATGATGCTTTTAAGAAGAGTGGTGCGGGCGTATTGAGTTGCCGTGTAGATGAAAGTTATGTGAAAAAGCTGTTAGGGTATTTCAAGAGAAGATGATAGATAAAGGTCAAAATAGTATGGAATTGTTATTCCGCATTTCATTGCGGGATCGATTCTTGATTGTCCTTATTCTAATCAGTTCCTCGCTTTTTGCCCAGGTGAGATCGTCTATGGACACTACTCTCATCCGAATAGGAGAAGAAATAAAATATACCATCGAAGTGGAGGCAGATACTACCGCTTTGGTACTGTTTCCAGAAGGACAAAGTTTCCAACCTCTGGAGATGATAGAGTCCTATAAGGTTGATACGACTTACATACAAGCCAAATATCGATTGATCAAAAAATACGGATTAACACAATTCGATTCCGGTAGATATATCGTCCCCTCCCAAAGAGTAATGATCGATGACAGAGCGTTTACTACAGATTCTGCTCTGGTGGAGGTGAGAGACGTTCCGGTGGATACCACACAACAAAAAATGTTCGATATCAAACCGGTCATAGAAGTGGAACGCCTGCCGTTTAATTTTATAAAATTGTTGAAATGGTTACTTCCGTTGTTATTGCTGGCGGGAATCGTTTACCTGTTATTCCGTAGAAAAAAATTGAAAGAAGCGAGAGAGCGACAACTTCCTCCTTACGAAGAAGCTATGAAAGCACTAGAGCAATTGGACGCTTCAGAAATTTTGAAAGAAAACAGATCCAAAGCATATTATTCTTCTTTAACCGAGATCGTCAAGCGCTATATAGACCGTGAGGTGGATGATACCGCATTGGAGAGCACGAGTGATGAATTGATAGATAGACTGCACTTACACAAAGATGCGGGCCATTTCGAATTTGATAATGAAACCATCAATAAGTTAGAAAAAATTTTCAAACGAGCCGATCTGGTAAAATTTGCAAAAATGCAAGCAGAAATTGGGCAAGCGAGGGCAGACCGGACATCTATTGAAGAGATCATCAACGAGACCAAAGACGTTTTGCCGGAGCCCACGGAAGAAGATTTATTGGAAAACGAAGCCTATGTGGAAGCGTTGGCGAAAAGACGGAATCAAAAACAATGGTTTCAAGGAATTGTGGCCGGGATAATTTTACTGGTACTTACTGCAGCGGTCTACGGAAGCATTACCGGTTTCGACAATTTAAGAGACAAGGTGTTAGGCAATGAAATGCGCGAATTGGCTGAAGGGCGCTGGTATAAGAGTGAATATGGAAATCCCGCTGTGATCATCGAAACCCCCGAGATCCTGGTAAGAAAAGAAATTGAAACACCTGCCGGCACGAAGGGGGTTGTCCACTCAGGCGATTATTTTGAATACGGGAAATTTGAGGAAGCATTTTATATCAATGTGATCACTTCAACTCTCACTCCTGAAAGTACCGAAGGGCAAGGACAGGATCTGGAATACTTGATAGAGATAACCTTACAGGGAATTGAAAATGCAGGCGGGATCAATATGGTTGTAAAAAAGGAAGAATTTTCCACGGAGAAAGGAATAAAAGGTCTCAAAGCGCATGGGGATTTTAACCTCAAACTCCCGAACGGAAAGATCATAAAAGAAAAGGTTGCCTATGAAGTTTTAGCCTTTCAGCAAGATCGGGGAACTCAGCTAATTTCGATCGTCTATAAAAAAGAAGATTTTCATGCAAGCGAGATAAAGAATAGAGTGATCAATTCGGTTGAGTTAGAAATACGGAACACCAATCAACAAAAACCTAAGAAAGAATAATCATGCAGTCGTTCGAATATGTAAATCCGGGATTTTTCTGGTTGCTATTATTGCTTCCTGTCTTAGGCTTTTGGTATTTCTGGAAGCGAAATAGGCAAACGGCCGCTTTGAGGATCTCCAGTCTAAAAGGCTTTAGGACACCTAAGAACTGGCTGGCTAAGCTACGACCACTATTGTTCGCGTTTCGACTGCTGGCTTTGGCTGCGATCGTAGTCGCACTGGCGCGTCCCCGAAATGTGGACGAAAGAACAAAAATTAAAACCACCAGTGGGATCGATATTGTTATTGCCATAGATGTTTCTGCAAGTATGTTGGCCAGAGATCTAAAACCAAACCGCTTGGAATCTCTAAAAGAAGTGGCGGCGCGTTTTATCAATGCTCGGCCAAACGACCGAATTGGATTGGTTGAGTACGCCGGAGAAAGTTACACCAAAATACCTTTAACAAGTGATAAAGGCATAGTGCTGTCTTCCTTAAAAAGTATTAAGTATAATACCATTATTGAAGGAGGAACCGCAATTGGAATGGGATTGGCAACCGCTGTGAATAGATTGAAAGATAGTCGAGCCAAAAGCAAGGTGATTATTTTATTGACAGACGGAGTGAATAACTCCGGTTTTATCGATCCGAAAATTGCCAGCGAACTGGCCGTTGAATTTGGGATCAAAGTGTATACTATTGGTTTGGGTACAAACGGCATGGCAGTCTCGCCTATCGGGATATTACCCAATGGTAAATTTCAGTATGGAAATGTACCTGTGGAGATCGATGAAGAACTATTGAAAGAAATTGCTAAAACAACGGGAGGGGAATATTTTAGAGCTACAAGCACAACCCGGTTAAGTGAGATTTATGAACAAATTAATAAACTGGAAAAAACAGAGATAGAGGAATTTAAGTTTAAAAGCTATGATGAAAAATTTCGGCCTTTAGTGCTATTGGCAGTAGGACTATTAGCACTGGAATTGTTGTTTCGATATACCATATTTAGAAGTTTTGTTTAAGATATGTATCAATTAGAAGAGCCCATATATTTTTATTTACTGTTCACCATCCCGGTGATAGCAGTTCTTTTCTTATGGGTCTTGATTTGGCGCAAAAGAACTCAGGATAAATTTTCCAGTAAGGAGCTGTTAAAAAAATTGAGTCCGGACAGGTCGGTGTTTAAGCCGGTGTTGAAATTTTTGGCAATATCCTTGGCTCTCGTTGCGTTGAGTTTTGCCCTGGTAAATCCCAAAATAGGAACCAAGCTGGAAACGGTAAAGCGAGAAGGCGTCGATGTCGTTTTCGCTTTGGATGTTTCCAAAAGTATGTTGGCAGAGGATATCGCACCCAACCGTTTGCAAAAATCAAAACAACTCATCATGCAAATTATAAATAGTCTTGCAGGTGATCGGATCGGTATCATTGGCTATGCAGGCAGTGCTTTTCCGCAGTTACCTATTACAACCGATTTTTCCTCGGCCAGGTTATTTTTGAGCGGCATGAATACCGATATGGTTTCATCACAGGGAACTGCCATCAATGAGGCCATTTCCCTCGCACAAACCTATTTCAATGATGAGGAACAAACCAATCGTGTTTTGTTCATAATCAGTGATGGTGAGGATCATGAAGGGAATGTGTCTGAAGTCGTACAGGAAGCCTCGAAGCTTGGGATCAAGATCTTTACCATAGGTGTAGGGACCGAAAAAGGAGCAAAGATACCTTTGAGGCGCGGTGGGATCCTTCAGAATTACAAAAGAGACCGAAACAATGAGGTTGTGATTACACGCTTGAATAAAGAGATCTTAGATGAGATCGCTTCACAAGCCAACGGAGAGTATATTGATGGAAGTAACACCAAAGAAGTAGTCGAAGTAGTAACGGCTATACTGAACGGTATGGACAAAACAGTGTTCGAAGCCAAACAATTCACAGATTTTAAAGACCAATATCAATGGTTTTTGCTAGGGGCATTATTTTTGCTGGCTTTGGATGTATTGTTATTGGAACGCAAAACTGACTGGGTGAAAAAATTGAACTTGTTTAACGAAGGGGAATAAAATGAAACAAAAAAGTAATTATATCTTTTTGCTGAAGAAGTTTGGCGCTTGTTTTTTATTGTTGTTTTATTTAGGAGCTATCACTGCACAAGAGAAGAAAGAAAACAAAAAGGAGCTGAAGGAGGTGCAAGGGTTTTTGAGCCAGGGAAACGAAGAGATCGCTGAGGACAATTTTGTTGAAGCCGAAGTCAATTACCGCAAGGCCATCGCCATTAACCCTTCAGAAGAAATAGGAAAATATAATCTTGGAAACGCTTATTACAATGAAGCTAAAAATGAGGAAGCCATGCGTCGCTATGCGCAAGCCGCAGTAATTGCCAAATCCAAACCCGATAAACATAAAGCATTCCACAATCTGGGGAATACCTTTATGAACGCTAAAAAATATCAGGAAGCGGTAGAGGCATACAAAGATGCGCTTCGCAATAATACGACCGATGAGGAAACTCGTTACAATCTTGCTTTGGCTAAAGACATGTTGGAGAAAAATCCTCCTCAAGGGGGAGATGGCGAGGACGAAAATGAAGAAACAAAGGACAAGGAGGACGAGCAAAAAGACAACAACGAGAATAAAGACGACGAGGGCAAGAATAAGGAAAGTGACGAGGGTGAAAATAAGGAAGATGAGAGTGAGGGTGATGAAAAAGATGAACAGAAAGAAGGTGATAAGCCAAAGGATGAAAAAGAGGGGAAAAATGAGGAAAAGAAAGAACCCAAACAGCAACCTGTCCCCGGGAAATTGTCGCCCCAACAAATTAAAAATTTGTTGGATGCCATGAACAACGAAGAAAAGAAAGTGCAAGACAAGATCAATGCCCAAAAGCAAAAAGGCGCTAAGGTAAAATCGAATAAAGATTGGTAGGAATGCAATTTAAACATTTCATATATGTACTTTTTTTTATGCTCACGTGCAGCTTTGTCAATGCTCAGGTTAAATTTGAAACCAGAGTGAGCAAAAAGCGCTTGGGTTTGAATGAAAGATTACGTGTAGATTTTGAAATGAATCAGGATGGTGATAATTTCAATCCTCCGGATTTTAGAGGATTTCGCGTAGTGGGTGGCCCGAACCAGGCTATAAGTAATACTTATATCAACGGGAAAAGAAGTTATTCAAAAACCTACTCCTATTTTTTATCACCCAAGTCGCAAGGGAGATTCTCTATTGGACAGGCCACCATCGAAATTAATGGAGAGACCTATAAAACCATTCCAATAACCGTAGTAGTTACCGCAGCTGTTGCCAGGCCTAAGGATGGCAACGATGTGGATTATTTGGCGAGTGAAAATGTACATCTTGTCGCAGAGGTTTCCAACAGTAATCCCTTTTTGAACGAATCCATAACCATTACCTACAAACTATATGTTTCCAATCAGGTGAGCATTACAAGTAATTGGCGAGAGATTGATACGCCAAAATATGCCGACTTCTGGAGCCAGAATATAGATTCGCGGGGCAATTATAAGATCTACGAAGGTGAATATAAGGGAGAGGATTACCGTTATGTGGTACTAAGAACCACAGTATTGTATCCTCAAAAAACCGGAAAATTAATGATCGCTCCGTTGACACTAGACGTTCCAATTGATGTGAAAAGTAATCGTCGGGATCTGTTTGGCCGCCCATTGATGACGCGGGTGAATAAGACCATTTCTGCAGGGAATCGAACCATCGATGTGAAGCCATTACCCGAAGAGGGAAAACCCGTAAACTTTACGGGAGCTGTAGGAGATTTCAAATTTGAAGTAACTACAAACAACCGAAAACTGGATGCTGATGAGTCGTTCGAACTTTCGGTACGTGTCTCCGGGAATGGAAATTTAAAACTATTCGATCTACCCTCGGTTACCCTACCCAGTTCTTTGGAAGTTTATGAACCTACTCGAGCCGATAATATCAGAACCGAGCACAATGGAATGACAGGCGCCATGATCGAAAATTATACGGTTGTATCACAATTCAAGGGTACATATCCGATAAGACCTATTTCGTTCTCGTATTTCAATCCTAAGACGGAAACCTATAGTACCCTCTCTTCAGAAGAAATTATTATTGAGGTGGAGAATGGCCCTGTAAGTGCCGAGAGTACCCGGCAAGATTCAAAAGACAATGGTAATAAGCAAGCGGTAGTACTGAACAGAGATCAGTTTAAATATATAAAACTAAAAGCGAATTTGGAGCCCATGACCAAAGAACATTTCTTTAAGTCTAAGCTTTTTTGGTCCCTATTTGGCGCACCGTTTTTAATTATTCCACTATTTATTCTTATCGGTAGAAAACGCAAACAAAGATCAGCGGATGTGGAAGGGAAAAGATTGCGTCGTGCGAATATGTTGGCAAAAAAATACCTGAGTGAGGCCAGGAAAAATATGAGCGATAAGATAACTTTTTATGAAGCGCTCGAACGGGCATTACACAATTACTTGAAGGCCAAATTGAATATTGAAACCAGCGAAATGGAGAAGGGATACATTTCGAAATTACTATTGGAAAGATCTGTTCAACCTCTTGTGGTGACAGGATTTGTCGAATTACTCCGGAGTTGTGAGTATGCCAGATATGCCCCGGCATCCAAGGTGACTATTCAAAAGGACTATGAAGCTTCAGTAAAGACGATCTCTAATATTGATAAACAATTTCAACACTAGTTTTGAAAATATGAAACCAACCTTTTACTTAGTATTCATTCTTTTTTCCTATATCGGAATGGCTCAGAATAATGCCCTTTTTGAGCAAGGAAAACAACAGTACAAATCGGAAAAGTTTCAGGAGGCGATCAATAATTGGATGAAAATTGTCAGGGCCGGCGAGCACTCTTCTGCTCTGTATTATAATATTGCAAATGCGCATTATAAGCTCAATAGTATTGGCCCCAGTATTTATTATTACGAAAAAGCGTTACAATTTGCGCCGAATGATAATGAGACCCTGAATAATCTGACTTTCGCACAAAATGCGACGGTGGATGCCATTGAACCCCTTCCTAAGACGATCTTTGCCAAATGGGACACAACACTTTCGAGTTGGCTCACTTTTAATGGCTGGGCTTGGGTGACCGTAATATGTGCGGTGTTATTTGCCCTACTTTTATTACTGTATTATTTTTCGGTGTATTCAGTCAAAAAACGATTATTTTTCGCCGGAGCCATTTTAATGTTCTTATTGGTAATTATTGGATTAACGATGAGTTACAGAAATTACCATAAACAAGTAAAGGATCAACCTGCCATTATTTTTGCCGAAAGTTCGAATATTAAAAGTGATCCAAGTCAAAAAAGTGAAACTTCTTTTATTTTGCATGAAGGGACAAAAGTACAGATCATTGCCGAAGACGATGACTGGTACCGAATCTTATTAGCCGATGGTAAGGATGGTTGGATCCATCAAAAAGACCTGAAACCCCTTTGATCTTATTTTTCTTCTGAATTCTTAACTTCCGGGGCATCAATATCATTTTCAGATCTGAATTTCTCTATCACCTTAGGAATAACGAGCGGTGCCAGTGAGGCTACGGGGCCATATAGCCTGGATTCGCTTTTCTTCTCTTCGGAAATAACATATCCGGTGATATTGGAAGAATTGAAAAACAGAAATAATACGCTTATTATAAAAGCATACTGAAGTATACCAAATACCCCTCCGAGAAGTTTATTGAATAGTCCCAGCATGGCAAAATCGGCTATTTGAGTCAGGAATTTTCCAGCCATGGAAATCACAATAACGATGGTTAAAAAGGTAACTGCAAAGGAAACCCATTTTGTCGTTTGATCATCCCAGTTAAACCAATTTGAAATGTACCCTCCTGCGAAATCAGAGAAATAGAGGGCTCCGAAAACACCGGCTATGATACCTATTAATGAAGCCAGTGTCAAAAAAAGGCCTTTTTTAAATCCGGAATAAAAAGCGAGTATTAGGATTATTCCTAGTATAATATCTACGGAATTCATGCTGTTTGTAATTGATGTAAATATAGGATTTCTATGCAATTGTGGCTGGGATTGTATAAAAGGCTCGTTTGAAGCAACAATTTCTAAAAACAAAATTCCAAAAGAGCCTTTGTTTAAGAATTGAATTTTCTTCTTTCACAACAAAACTTCAGATTAAACCGATCATATTATATTATACATTTATCTTTGTACACGGAAATAATTTATGGCGCTAGACGAACAATTAAAGGAACGATGGAAGGCGGTAGTCAAGATACTTAGCGATCGCTTTGCCGATGGGGACCCCTTGGATCTGGATGCGATAATCTATCTTGTAGGACTTCAGGAATTGGGACAATTACACCGGGAGTTTAAAAAAGACGAAAAATTGAATTTAATGCATATCGCTATTTGTAGGTTATTAGAGCCTTTTGGATATTACCGATTCGATTATTTTGACGATGATGGCTGGCCACATTATGAGGTCCTGGAACAGCTACCTCCATTAAAAGCCGGAGAACAAAGTGTTTTGATGAAAGAAGCGATCGTGCAGTATTTTTTGGAGAAAAAAGTGATTGCCTGATTAGCTATAAATTCTGTAATTTTGCGCACTACACGAGATCTGTGCTATGATAGAGAAGATAAAAGAACATATCGCCGAAGTTGAAGCTTTCAAAGCCAAGACAAAAAAAGAAGTAGAAAATTTTCGCATAAAATATTTGGGAAAAAGGGGAGTGCTAAACGACTTCTTCGCCGAATTTAAGAACGTGGCCAAAGACCAGAAAAAGGAATATGGGCAATCGATAAATTCACTTAAGAAAGCAGCCGAAGCCAAAGTAAACTCATTAAAGGAAACGCTCGAAAGCGAAGAGGGGATCAAAGGAGTTTATGGCGATTTATATCGTCCCGGTGAGCCTATCGATCTGGGCTCCCGCCATCCTATTTCTATTGTCAAGAACAAGATCACCGAGATTTTTTCAAGAATTGGATTTAATGTTTCTGAAGGGCCTGAGATCGAAGACGACTGGCATAATTTCAGCGCATTGAACTTACCCAAACATCACCCGGCCAGGGATATGCAGGATACGTTCTTCATACAAACCGATCCCGATATTTTATTACGCACACATACCTCATCGGTACAGGTGCGATATATGGAAAATAACAAACCGCCTATTCGCACTATTTCTCCGGGGAGGGTGTACCGAAACGAGGCGATATCGGCACGTTCACATTGTTTTTTCCATCAAGTTGAAGGGTTGTATGTGGACAAAGCGGTAAGCTTTGCCGATTTGAAACAAACCCTTCAGTATTTCACTACGGAAATGTTTGGAAAATCGAAGATACGCCTGCGCCCGTCCTATTTCCCGTTTACCGAACCTAGCGCTGAAGTAGATGTTTATTGGGGCCTGGAAACAGAAACCGACTATAAAATGACCAAAGGTACCGGCTGGTTAGAGATCATGGGCTGTGGGATGGTAGACCCTAATGTCCTGGATAACTGTGGAATTGATTCTTCCGAATATTCTGGTTTTGCTTTTGGTATGGGGATCGATCGTATTGCTTTATTGCTTTATCAAATTCCGGATATACGTATGCTCAGTGAGAATGACATTCGGTTTTTAAAGCAATTTAGAGGATCGATGTAATTTGAGATTCTGAGTCTTCTCGGTCGGAATATTACTTATGAGAAAGGATATTAAAATTCCAAAAGTGAAAGATGTGTATGTGGCCGCTGTACGGGAGTACAACAAAGATTTCCGTACGCATGATTGGAATATGTATATTATAAATGATGGTAAAGAGCCATTAGAAACTGTTTTAATTGTTTCGGAAGGACGGGACGATAAAAACATCACTTCCAGAATGCGACATTCACTAAAGTTGCTTCCTCCTAAGAGTTACGCCAAGATCGAATTTTTAGAAGACAGCGTTTTGCCGTTGAACAATTACTTCAATATCACCTATTTTATGGGAGATACATTGTATGACAAACAGTTCGAATTGCCGGCAAATTCAGCCCTTGAAGATAACGCCGTGCAATTACCGGTTATGGATGCGAGGGGAGTTTTAGCGCGTTGATTTAATTGAGTTTCTCCGTGAGCTTTTTAAATATCTTCTTCGGATTTTTATGCTCGTACAAAACAGCATAGACCGCATTTATAATTGGGGTTTTAGCCTTGTTGTTTTCTCTGGCCTGATTGAGTTCGTAGGCACTTTTAGTAGCATAGTACCCTTCAGCAACCATACTCATTTCCATTATGGCACTTTTTACGGTATATCCCTTGCCAATCATTGTACCCAACAAACGATTTCGGCTGAATGTAGAATACCCGGTCACTAATAGATCTCCCAAATAAGCCGAGTCATTGATATCGCGCTTCATTTTGTGCACTTTCTTCACATAGCGTTTCATCTCGCGAATAGCATTGCTCATGAGAACACTTTGGAAATTATCTCCGTAACCTAATCCATGGTATATTCCTGCGGCAATGGCGTAGATATTCTTTAGCATAGCGGCGTATTCCGTCCCCTTAATGTCATCGCTGATAGAACATCTTATGTAATTGCAAGACAACATATCAGCAACTATTTGTGCTTTATCCTCGTCGGCACAGGCGATGGTAAGGTAAGAAAGCCGCTCCAAGGCAACTTCCTCGGCATGGCATGGCCCGGTAATAACCCCAATATCTTTAAACGGAATGTTATAATGTGTATAAAAATGATCCCCCACGATAAGACTGCTCTCCGGTACGATCCCCTTGATAGCAGTGAAAAGGATCTTTCCTTTTAACGACACGGTTATTTTTTGCAATTCGGAATGCACAAAAGCCGAAGGAATCACAAAAATGAGATAGTCTGCATAAGAAACCAATTCATTTATATCATTGCTAAGCTTTAACTGGTCGATTTTAAATTCTACGGAACTTAGATAATTAGGGTTGTGCTGTTCTTTTTTAATGTGCTCCAACGCGTATTCACTACGCATATACCAACCCACCTCATCTAGGTTTTCACACAACATTTTTACAATGGCCGTGGCCCAACTTCCTCCTCCAAATACAGCAACTTTTGGTTTTACAGACATCTTAGTTTTTTCTGAAATGTAAAAATACATATAATTATCGCGAATTTTCAGTATCCAAATTAGAGCGCATAAGTAATTAAAAATCAGTGAGATAAAACTTTTTGCAATTCCTACCCGGAGGCGGAGATGGTAACTTCAAAAGTTCGCAAGATCTCAGCGGGACTCCCATCCATAACATTTACTGGGATCACACAGGAATTTATAATGTTGATGACGTACCCGGTGACCGTTATTCGATATATTTAACATTAGATTATGACTATCTGGGCAATGAATACTTCAAGCTTAACGTTTTAAATGACAACAGGGTTGAATTATTCCACTACCCTTCCGGTACACTTTACCGTTTCAGAGGAGAAGGATATATACAATTCAAAAGTAAAGAAGGAAAATTACGCTTATCAAAAGCGGACATAGCAAAACAAATGAAGAAAATAAGCGTTTTATAAAGTATACAACGATTTTGGTTGGTTATTTAGTTGAAACCGCTCGACTCAGTCTTTGAGTCCGGCGGTTTTTATTTTACGGACCTTCCGGGTTTCTAAAACCAGGAAGGTCTACCTATAAAAATTCATTTCATCCAAATACTTCCATACATTTTGAGGGAGCATAGGGCGAATATTTTTTCCGTCCTTTATACTTTTTCGAATAAATGT
>SMXJ01000127.1 GCA_004356305.1 Bacteroidota bacterium
AATGAGATCCTATGATACAAACGCGGAGGTGAAAATTGAATACAGCAATGATCGGTTCCATACGGCACAATTATTTGTGAATGACTTCGAACTACATGGCAACGATCTGCTGATTAAATTAGACGTGGGAAAAACAGACTGTAAAGCCAAAGAGGATTGTGGAGTAAAAGAGACAGCCGCTGTGGGAGTAGAAGAAAGTTGTTGTGAAACAGGGAGTGTATGCTGCTAAAAAATGATGATCCAATTACTACTAAAAGAGCATTATCCCCAGGTTTCCAAGATCTATGCCCAGGGATTGATAACCGGCATTGCGACTTTTGAAACTGAAGTCCCCACTTGGAAACAATGGGATAAGAAGTTCTTGAAAAAATGTAGATTTGTCGCATTGATCGGGACCGAAGTGTTAGCATGGTGTGCATTGAATAAAGTATCAAACAGAGCCGTTTATCGTGGTGTGGCAGAGGATACTATATACGTTGCGCCACAGCATAGAGGAAAAGGTATTGGAAAATTATTATTGAAATATCTCGTTTCCGAAAGTGAGAAAGAAGGGTTTTGGAGTTTACAAGCCGCCATTTTTCCAGAAAATGAAGCGAGTATTCAATTACACCTGAATTGCGGTTTTCGCATAGTGGGCAGGAGAGAAAAGATCGCGCAACGAGGTGGAAAATGGTTCGATAATAAATTATTGGAACGTCGAACTTCAATATAGAATTTATCCTCTTTTAAAAGGAGTAGTGCCGGAAGGCCGAAGGATTACACTCAAAACAT
This sequence comes from Bacteroidota bacterium, assembly GCA_004356305.1. Taxonomy (GTDB): domain Bacteria; phylum Bacteroidota; class Bacteroidia; order Flavobacteriales; family Flavobacteriaceae; genus Aureisphaera. The sequence goes on from SMXJ01000127.1 coordinate 772, forward strand.
GTCAAGTTGCATTTAAAAAAAAGTACTCGCCTCAACGGGAATATTATGAAGAATATTTTAGTGCTCTGTACGGGAAATAGCTGCCGAAGCCAAATGGCGCAAGGATATTTAACGCATTTCGCGAACGGAAAAGCGACCTTTTACAGTGCCGGTATTGAACCCCACGGCATTAATCCCAATGCGGTATCGATCATGAACGAGGATGGGATCGATATCTCCCATCATTCTTCTAATCATGTGGACGAATATCAAGGCTTTTATTGGGATCATATAATTACTGTTTGTGACCACGCTGATGAAAACTGTCCTTTTATTACAGCTCCAAATGCGGGACGCTCACACCACAATTTTTCTGATCCTTCAAAAGTGAAGGGTTCCGAGGAAATAAAACACGCCGCCTTTCTCAAAGTCCGGAATGAAATTAAAGAATATTGCCGTAATTTTATTGAACACAATCTATAATCAATGGCACTAGCATCCAGCATTTTAATAGGATTTATCGCCCTGATTCACATTTATATCCTTGGTTTTGAGATGTTCGCCTGGACAACCAGAGGACCTAAAGTATTTAGAAGTTTTCCGAAAGATTTGTTCGAACCCACCAAAACCATGGCTGCAAATCAAGGATTGTACAATGGGTTTTTGGCTGCAGGGCTTATATGGACCTATTTTATTGACGATCTTGCATGGAAAACAAATGTTTCGCTTTTCTTTTTAGCTTGTATTTCCATTGCCGGGATTTATGGTGCAGCAACGGCCTCAAAAAAGATCTTTTTTATACAAGCATTTCCAGCGTTAATAGCCATTGGGTTATTATTGTTTGGATAGCTGTTTGTAATGATTTGTCAATTACTACAACTAAAGAAAAACACCTCTCTCAAAATAGCTATTATGAAATATGCTGCAATTATTTTCTTCCTTTTTATCTCAGTTGTAAATTATGGACAACGGCCAAGCGCTAAAAACAATGGTAAATTTTTTGATAAAAACGGAAATAGAATGCTCTATGGCGGCGAATCCAACCAGCATTTTACCATTAATAACCTGGACCTGAAGGAAGAGCAATTCCATTATGGTTTGGGCAGAGAGCTATTCCCCGCTTTATTGGAACCCGATTTTGAAACAGTAACAGATGCAGACTGGAAAGATGAGGATCGTTTTTTATTGGCATACAAAGGGGATGATATAAAGGCGTATTCGGTGCGGGATCTTACTCGTCACGAAGTGGTAAACGATGTAATTGATGGTGAACCAATTTTTGCAGCCTACTGCATACTAGCGGATCTGGGCGCCATTTACAAACGCACCTATTCAGATAAAGTATTTACTTTCGCCTTGAGTGGATATACTTATTTCGATCCCAAAATTTGGGATGGTTTGGACGGTTTTATTCTATGGGACCGTGAAACCGAAAGCCTTTGGTGGCCCCTGATCGACAAAGCGGTTTCAGGAGATCTAAAAGGAGTTCGCTTGCAAAAACTCGAAGACATTTACTGGGAAGATACCACCTGGAAAGTGATCAAAGAAAAGTACCCAAATGCTCAAGTACTCATCTCCGGGCAGAATTTTGAGCGACCAATTCGATGGAAGAGTTACAAGGACGTTTCAGATATTGTAAAGAAATACGGAAACGACTAATCGATCAGTTTTCATACCGTTTTTAATCCCATCTACCGCACGCGAGGAGGAACATTGTACAGGATAATGCGCGAAATTGTATATCTTTAAGGGTATTTGCCTCTACACGTCAATTGTTAGCTTTACATATGAAACAACCATGAAATTCGATCTTGTAAAAACCATTAGTGTTCTCGAAAGGACACCCGCAATTTTTAATACGCTTCTCGACGGCCTATCCGGAGATTGGACCATGGAAAACGAAGGTGAAAATACCTGGAGTCCCTTCGACGTATTGGGCCATCTGGTTCACGGTGAAAAAACCGATTGGATTCCACGCATCGGTATCATTTTGAGTGATGCTGAAGATAAGACATTCGAACCCTATGATCGCTTCGCACAATTTGAAATGAGTAAGGAAAAAACACTGAAAGAATTACTCATCGATTTTGAAACTCTTCGGAAGGACAATATCAATTATCTAAAGACAAGAAATCTTTCCGAAAACGACTTGGCATTGGTAGGGGATCATCCTGAATTAGGACCCGTAACGATTAGCCAACTTTTAGCTGCATGGGTCGTACACGACTTAGGACATATAGCCCAGGTCTCCAGAGTAATGGCCAAACAGTACAAGGAAGAAGTAGGCCCGTGGCCCAAATATCTCACCATCTTAAATTACACGCCCAAAGAATGAAATGGCTTAAATTGTTTGTGCTTGTTGTTGTCTTATTCGGTTGTAAGGAAAAACCGCATGAAGAACTATTGGCTAAAAACGTTTCGGTTTCCTCACTTCCCGGCTCTGAGACTACCTTAGTAATTCTAGGGACCATTCAGGACGCGGGCTCGCCTCATATCGCTTGTAAAAAAGATTGTTGTGCATATCTATTCTGTAATCCCATGTCAAACCGAAAAGTAGTTTCTCTCGGTATTGTCGATCCGGAAAGTCAAAAAACATTTCTTTTCGAGGCTACGCCCGATATCACCACTCAGCTAAAAATGTTGCGACAGTTCTCCAGCTCTGAAGATGAATTACCCGATGGAATATTCCTCACTCACGCCCATATAGGTCACTATTCCGGGTTGATGTATTTAGGGAAAGAAGCCGCCAATGCAGACCACCTTCCTGTCTATGCCATGCCAAGAATGAAGGATTTTCTAGAGAGTAATGGCCCCTGGAGTCAGTTGGTGACTAATAACAACATTGACTTGGTTTCCCTGGAAAACAACCATAGAGTTCAGATATCGTCTAATGTAGCCATCATTCCATTCAGGGTACCACATCGAGATGAATTTTCGGAAACCATAGGATATAGGATCATAGGGCCGAACAAAACCGCACTCTTTATACCGGATATCGATAAATGGGAAATGTGGGATACTGATATTTCGGAAGTCATTTCACAAGTGGATTATGCCTTTCTCGATGCTACATTTTTTAATGGCGACGAGATCGATTCCCGTGACATTTCAGAAATTCCACACCCTTTCATCATTGAAAGTATGAAAAAGTTTCAAGGCCTCTCCATTTCAGAAAAAAATAAAATATATTTTATTCATTTTAACCATACCAATCCTATGTTGGATCAAGAGAGTGAGGCCCGTAAATTAGTGCTCAAAAATGGTTTTAATGTGGCCCAAATTCATGAACTTTTCAAGCTATAACTGTAACAAATGGCCTTTGCCTATGAAGCCCTGTTTCAAAAATTATGGTTTAAGGAATGGTTTGCAGGAATTTATATTTGGCAATGGGACACCAGAAGTACCCCCGATTATGCTGCTAAAAGCCCCAACTTCTCACCGCGGTTTAAACCGGCAGAAAATGCAATTGCTAAGTGGTTTGGTAAGCGCTAAGGCTATTCTTCTTCCGAGGCCTTCCCTCCATCTGCATACCTCTTCTCCAACTCTGCCTGGAACTCTTCCATTACAGGTTTGACGGTGCTTTCGGGTAGATCTGCGATACGAATGTACATCAAACCATCAACGGCATTATTAAAAAGAGGATCTACATTAAAGGCAACTACTTTTGCGTTCTGTTTGATGTATTTTTTAATAAGCACGGGGAGCCGTAATGCGCCGGGTTCCACTTCGTCGATTATTTTATCGAATTTGTTCAGATCGGCTTTGCTTTCGTCAAAGATAAAGTCCTTATCCGCATCTTTCAGCTTTACCTTATATTCCTTCTTTGGGGTGATGTACTGTGCTACATAAGGATCGTAATAGTGCGATTTCATGAATTCGATCATCAACGATTTGGAAAATTCAGAAAATTTATTGCTTATACTAACTCCTCCAATAAGATACCTGTGCTCCGGAAACCTCAATGTAATGTGCACGATTCCTTTCCAAAGTAAAAACAAGGGCATTGGTTTTTGTTGATATTTTTTGATGATAAATGTGCGCCCCATCTCTATCGACTTACTCATCATATCATACAATTCCGGCTCAAAACGGAAAAGGCTTTGCGTATAGAAACCATCTATTCCGTATTTTTTATAAATCTTGGAACCGAGGCCCAGTCGATAAGCTCCTGCTATGCATTTCTCCAGGTTGTCCCAAAGAAACATATGGTGGTAATATGCATCAAAATGATCGAGATCGGTAGCCTTGTTGGTTCCCTCGCCTACTTCTCTAAAAGTTATTTCTCGCAATCTCCCAATCTCTTGAAGAATGTTGGGGATGTTCTCCGCTGCGGCCAAATACACCTCGTAATTTTTACTTTGTAACAGACGCTTGTCATTTCTATGAAGCTCTTTAATTTCCCTTTCCATAACTTCTACAGGAACGGGGCCGGCAATTTTTTTTGGTAGTTTCGGAAATTTTAATTTCCTCGGAATATTCTCCAGTAATTTTTTCTTTTGAAACGGTTTTGATAATACGTAGGTCTTCTTCCGAAGAAATTCGGTGAAATCGTCTAAAGACTCATGCTCTAATTGGTCTTTTATGCTTATCGGATTCCCGATCCGAACTTTGATCAATCGTTCCTTTTGCGTTAATAGCTCACTTGGCAATTTAGCCGTACGAAACTTATCGCTTATTTTGGCCAAACGATAAAACAACTTACTGTTCTTGGCGTGAAAATAAATGGGCACCACCGGGACTTCGGCTTTTTTAACCAGTTTCATAGCTGCAACCTCCCAGGGTTTGTCGACAACCAATCTACCATCACGATAGGTAGAAACTTCACCGGCAGGGAAAATTCCCAAGGGATGGCCATCTCGTAAATGCTGCAAGGCCGTCTTAAATCCCATCAAACTACTTTTCGCATCCTTATGGGTTTCGAAGGGGTTAACAGGCATAACATAAGGCTTCATAGGTTCGACGCGATGTAAGAGAAAATTAGCTATTATTTTAAAATCTGGGCGGTGTTCTAGTAGAAGTTTCAGTAATAAAATACCATCGATTCCACCCAAAGGATGATTCGAAATAGAAATGAATGGCCCTGTTTTGGGGAGTCGTCTAAGGTCTTCCTCCGGGATCTCAAATCGGATCTCAAACTCACCCAACAAGGCATTCATAAAATTGAGGTCTTTCAAATGCTTGTGCTTGTCGTATACTTTGTTGATGGCAGAGATCTTCAAAACCTTCATTAACAACCAACCCATGGTAGTACCTAAAAAGCCGAGTTTATCGACTTTTATAGCTTGGGCAACTTCTTTGGCTGTGACAAGACTCATATGGTGATTGGAGATTAGTGGTAACGACAAAGATAGCGAAAGCAATTTATTTTATTCCTGAACAATCAACTGTACGGTTTCACCGCTTTCCTGTTTCAACAACACTTTTTTATTTTCTACAAGTGCCTTAATTTCACTTGGTTGAGAATGTCGCACCGTATAAATGGTCACTCTCTCATAACAGCTAACCTTAAAAGTAGATCGCAATTTATTGAGTAACGATTGCAGATTTTTATACTTATCATCAAGACAAACCGAAAAACTTATTGCTGAATTTTGTATCAGTTCCACCTTCATTTTATAGCGGTGAAGCAAGTTGAACACATCTCCAATATTGTCCTCCATCATAAAGCTAAAGTCAAGGGAAGAAAGTGAGATCAATATTTGATCCTTTTTCAGTATAAAACATGAGGTCATAGGGTCCAGCGTCACTCCTTTTCCCACGCAGGTACCCTCTTCTGTTGGATTCAAAAAGGACTTTACATAAAGAGGAATTTCCTTTCGCTGCAAAGGTTGTAAAGTCTTGGGGTGAATTACCGAAGCTCCATAAAATCCCAACTCGATGGCTTCCCTGTACGAAATATGATGTAATAATCGGGTTTTCGAAAAATGACGCGGGTCTGCATTAAGAATGCCGGGGACATCTTTCCAGATGGTCACGTTTTCAGCATTTAAACAATATGCAAAGATGGCCGCCGTATAATCACTCCCTTCCCTGCCCAAGGTAGTCGTAAAATTATTGGTGTGTTCTGCCCCTAAAAATCCCTGGGTAATAGTGATGCCTTTTGTATTTACTTTTTCTGAAATGTGCTGCTGTGTCGTTTCCCAATCAACCCTTGCATTGCGATAATAATCACTCGTCGTAATACATTGACGAACATCCAGCCAGGTATTTTTTATGTTTTCTGAATGGAGATATGCAGAAACAATGTGAGTAGAAATAAATTCACCATAACTCACTACCTGGTCGTACACAAAAGCATGGCTGGAAGATTTATTCGTTTCTAAAAAATGGGTCATCTCCTGGAATAGATCCCTCACTATCTTATAAATGGGATGCGATTCATTAGGAAAAAGATCGTGCATGATTTTCAGGTGATACTGAATTACTATATCTTGTGTTTCTTTGAACTGATCGCGATCTTCAAAATAACTACTCACTACATCTTCCAGGGCATTTGTCATCTTGCCCATGGCCGAAATCACTACCACCAAGTCCATTTCGCCACTTGACTGTATAACCGAAGCCAAATTCTTTATTCGTTCGGCATTCGTAACCGATGCCCCTCCAAATTTGAATACTTTCATATTTATATCCCACCCTGGTGGAAATCTCAAAGTTTAATTATTCTCTATAAAATTTTCCATGCCTGCGGCATCCATCTCTACCTGCCACCATTCGTCCATTATAGTTGCACCACTTCTCTCATAAAATTGAATTGCTCCCTTGTTCCACCCCAACACCACCCAATTCACTCGCTTTACTCCTTGGTCATATGAGTATTTAATAACCTCGGTGTAAAGGGCATTTCCCGCACCTTTTCCACGCATCTTTTCTTTTACCACCAAGTCTTCCAAATGAATGGTACGGCCTTTCCAGGTTGAATACCGAAAATAGACCAATGCCATGCCGATGATCTCCGAAAGGAATTCGGCAACAAAACAAGTGAACATAGGATCCGCTCCAAATCCGTCTTTCTGTAACTCCTCAACAGTCACTTCCACGGCATCGGGTTCCCTTTCAAAAACCGCAAGCTCTTTTATGAGTTCCAGGACCTGAGGCATATCTGCTTTAGTCGCTTTTCTAATTACCATATCCATAGGGTATGATTTTCGCTAACAAATATCGGTTCAAATTTCTTAAAAATAACGATATTTGCTTTAAATTCTAGACAATCAAATCTTATGGCGATCCGATACCAATCCCTTGGCGAATTTATAATTGAAAATCAGAGTGAATTCAAGTATTCCTCAGGCGAATTATCCCGATTGATCAATTCAATACGATTGGCCGCCAAAGTAGTGAACCACGAAGTGAACAAAGCCGGGTTGGTCGACATTTTAGGAGGCGTCGGAGACACAAATATTCAAGGCGAAGACCAACAAAAACTAGATGTATACGCTAACGAGGCTTTTATTAAAACACTCACCAACCGGGAAATTGTTTGTGGGATCGCCAGTGAAGAAGAAGATGATTTTATCGCTATCAAAGGCCGGAATAATAAAAATGATAACAAATACGTGGTCTTGATCGACCCTTTGGATGGTTCTTCAAACATAGATGTAAATGTATCGGTGGGAACTATCTTTTCGATATACAGAAGGGTCACTCCCGAAGGTAAACCTGTCACCATAGAGGATTTCTTACAACCGGGAAACAAGCAGGTAGCAGCAGGATATATTATTTATGGTACTTCAACAATGATCGTTTATACCACCGGTCATGGCGTGAATGGTTTTACTCTAAATCCAGCTATTGGCACTTATTATCTTTCTCATCCTAACATGCAATTTCCCGAAACCGGGAAGATCTATTCGGTAAATGAAGGAAATTACGTGCATTTTCCGCAGGGAGTAAAAGACTATATAAAATACTGCCAAAAAGAAGAGGGAGACCGTCCCTATACTTCCCGATATATCGGCTCATTGGTAAGCGATTTTCATCGTAATATGATCAAAGGTGGAATCTACATCTACCCGAACACCTCTAAAGATCCCGAAGGAAAACTGCGTTTGTTATATGAATGTAATCCGATGGCTTTTATTGCTGAACAGGCCGGTGCTAAAGCTAGTGATGGTTATAATCGTATTATGGATATTCAACCTGTAAAATTACATCAGCGCATACCTTTTTTCTGCGGAAGTATTAAAATGGTAGAAAAAGCTGAAAATTTTATGCGAAACGCATGATCCCATGGCTTATTAGTCCATAATTGACGTCTTCAAAAATTTGAACCTGAGAATTAAATATTCAATCGCTTATTTTTTGTTCAATAAATAGCGATAGTCCTCCATATCCAGCCCTCCTTGATAAATTTGAATCGATCGTTTGATCAATTTTTGGGCAAGTACCTCGGTGTAACCAAGACCTATTGCATATTTCTCGATCAATGCACGTTCCTCGTCATCAATATCATGATCCGTGAAAATCATTTCGAACAGATCATGTATTCGTTCCAAACGACTTTTTGCATCATTAGGTGGATTGATAGGGTATTTTGAAGGGTTCTTAAGTACCTCCGTATATTCGGATTCGAGTATATCCAATTTACGTGCAAAACGCTTCAATAATTTTTCCTCTTCCTCATTTAAGGCTCCGTCCACGGCCGCTATATTAGTGATAGAGGCGAAATGACCTAAATTTCTTGAGTGTTCTCCACTTACAAATAAATCTGCAAATGACATAGTAAATTATTAGTCTGCAAAGATAACCTTTGTTACTATTTTACTAAAGATTCTTTTGGAAAAAATCATCTAAATTTTTCTAACTCATTCACGGTATTGTATCTTAGCCCCTTTATGAGCAAAACCCTTGTTCGTTCACTTTTTGAACAGTCTTCGTCGGTGCGAAAACTAGGGAATGCTATTTCCAATAATCTACCCATGGACTCTATAATGGGTAGCAAATCCATCCAAGTCTCAGGCTTGGTAGGTTCTTCCGTATCCCTTACTATTGCTGCTGTTTTCGAGACTGCCGAACTACCTTTTTTAGTGATCCTGAACGACAAGGAAGAAGCCGCATATCACCTCAACGATCTGGAGAATTTACTCGGGGACCAGAACGTATTATTCTATCCCGACAGTTGCCGAAGGCCCTATCAATTAGAGGAGACCGACAACGCAAATGTCTTACTGCGTTCTGAAGTATTGAACCGCATTAACTCAAGAAAAAAACCTGCCCTTATCGTCACCTATCCGGAAGCCCTCTTCGAACAAGTAGTGACCCGAAAGGAGTTGGAGCGTTTTACCTTAAAAATTTCAACCGGGGATAAATTATCCTTGGATTTTGTGAATGAAGTACTCTTCGAATATCAATTCAAACGCACCGATTTTGTTACAGAGCCCGGCGAATTTTCGGTACGTGGCGGAATAGTGGATGTGTTCTCTTTCAGTAATGATGAACCCTACCGTATTGAATTTTTTGGTGATGAAGTAGACAGTATTCGCACTTTTGACGTGGAAACACAACTCTCATTGGAACAACTGAAAAAGATATCCATCATCCCCAATGTGGAGAACAAGATGATGGATGAGAAACGCCAGAGTTTCCTAAAATACATCGCATCGAAAACCGTCATTTTTCTTAAAGACGAAGAATTGTTGAGCAGCAGTATAAACAAACTATTCAAAAAAGCAACCGATATTTTTAATGAACAAGGTGGAGAAGTGAGAACCAATCCCCCGGAGGAATTATTCTGCTCTTACCGAATGTTGAAACGTCATCTTTCAGAATTTACCACGGTGATCTTAAATGATTCTGTAACATCTTCATCTTTGAATTCTGTCATCTTCAATACAAAACCGCAACCCTCTTTCAATAAACAATTCAATTTGCTAATTGAAAATTTGAACACCAATACAACAGATGGATACACCAATTATATTTTTTGCAGCAGCGAACAGCAGGCCGAACGCTTTCATGATATTTTCGATGACGCCCAACAAAAAGTGGAACAATATGAAACGATCGTATTCCCATTATACCAAGGTTTTATAGATCATGAAAACCGAAATATTTGTTATACTGACCATCAAATATTCGAGCGGTATCATAAATTTAAGCTAAAGAATGGCTACGCAAAAAAGCAAGCTATAACACTCAAAGAGCTCACCAATCTGGAAGTAGGCGACTATGTCACTCATATCGACCACGGAATTGGGAGGTTTGGTGGTTTACAAAAAATAAATGTTGAAGGCAAGAAACAAGAAGCCATAAAATTGTTCTATGGCGAACGGGATATATTGTATCTCAGTATTCATTCCCTGCATAAAATTTCTAAATACAAAGGCAAGGAGGGGACGACTCCAAAAATCTACAAATTGGGTAGTGCCGCCTGGAAAAAACTCAAACAAAAAACCAAAACACGTGTCAAGCAGATCGCCTTCGATTTAATAGAGTTGTACGCAAAACGTCGCTTAAAAAAAGGATTTGCGTTCGATGCCGATAGTTATTTACAACATGAATTGGAATCCTCCTTTATGTACGAGGATACCCCAGACCAATCCAAAGCCATAACCGATGTAAAACGAGATATGGAGAATGAGCGCCCCATGGATCGATTGGTTTGTGGCGATGTGGGATTCGGGAAAACGGAGGTAGCCGTACGAGCTGCTTTTAAGGCTGTCGATAATGGGAAACAGGTTGCTATTTTGGTTCCTACTACTATTTTGGCCTTTCAACACTTTAAGACCTTTAGTGAACGCCTGGCAGAAATGCCTGTAAACGTAAATTACCTAAACCGTTTTCGCACTACCAAAGAACGTCGTACAGTTCTGGAGGATTTAAAAAGTGGCAGGCTCGATATCGTTATCGGAACGCATCAATTGGTGAATAAATCAGTAGAATTTAAAGATCTGGGATTGCTTATCATCGATGAAGAACAAAAATTTGGTGTGGCGGTAAAAGACAAGCTCAAAACCATTAAAGAAAATGTCGACACACTAACACTAACGGCAACCCCCATCCCGCGTACTCTACAATTTAGTTTGATGGCGGCCCGGGATCTAAGTGTGATCACAACACCACCACCTAACCGTTATCCTATCGAGACTAATGTAATTCGATTTGGTGAAGAAATAATTCGTGATGCCATTCGGTATGAGATTTCACGAGGCGGACAGGTTTTCTTTGTACACAACCGAATTGAAAATATAAAAGAAGTAGCGGGAATGATACAGCGTTTGGTCCCGGATGCGAAGATTGGGATCGGACATGGGCAACTGAAAGGTAAGAAATTGGAGTCTTTAATGCTCAGATTTATGAATAACGAATTTGATGTTTTGGTCTCTACAACCATTATCGAGAGCGGTTTGGACGTGCCGAATGCAAATACTATTTTTATCAATAACGCCAATCATTTTGGGTTGAGCGACTTGCATCAAATGCGAGGCCGGGTGGGACGTAGCAATAAGAAAGCATTTTGTTATTTTATTACTCCTCCTTATTCTACCATAACCGAAGAAGCCCGAAAACGCATCACGGCGTTGGAGCAATTCAGCGAATTGGGTAGTGGTATGAACATTGCCATGAAGGATCTGGAAATTCGCGGAGCAGGAGATCTGTTGGGGGGAGAGCAAAGTGGTTTTATAAACGACATAGGTTTTGAAACCTATCAAAAGATCCTGGCTGAAGCCATTGAGGAACTCAAAGAAAAAGAATTCAAATACCTATTCACCGGTACCGAACACCAGAAAAAGAGTTTTGTTAAAGACACCGTAATCGACACCGATTTTGAACTACTGTTCCCCGATGATTACGTTAATAATATTACCGAACGCCTTAATTTATACACCAAACTCAATGAAATAAAAGATGAAGTGGCTCTTCAAAAATTTGAAAAAGAACTCATCGACCGCTTTGGCGAATTACCCGAACAGGTAGTGGATCTACTGAACAGTGTGCGCATTAAATGGATGGCTATGGCGATGGGACTCGAACGTGTGGTAATGAAAAAGGGTCGTTTTGTGGGTTACTTTATCAGCGATCAACAAAGTTCCTTTTACCAGAGCAACACTTTCGGAAAAGTATTACAATATGTACAATCCCATTCGGCTTCAATAAAAATGAAGGAAAAACTAACTCGTAATGGGCTGAAGTTGTTGCTGACCATTGAAAATATCAATGTGGTAGAAAATGCGCTCATTAAGCTGCGCCATTTTTCGATATAAAGATTCTCTGAAAAACATCCTCCTTTTCAGCCTTGATCCATCTTAATTATTCGGGTAAAAAGGCTTTAAAAAAAATAAAAAGCATCTTTAATATGCTCCAGCTGTTCCATAGTTTTGTTCTTTAGTACCGCTATAATGTCGAATCGTATTTCTTTATCTAAAGAATTTGCCACCATATACTCATCAGCAGCTTTTACGAGTAGTTTAATCTTTCCAGGGGTCACAAAACTTTGAGGGTCTCCAAAGAAGGCGCTGTTTCTGGTTTTTACCTCCACTACCACTATGGTTTTTTCATCATTTTGAGCGATGATATCGATCTCGGCTTTGTCGTAGATGAAATTTCGTTCCAATATGGTGTACCCATCTCGCAGAAGATAATCTACGGCGAGTTGTTCACCTATTTTTCCTAGTTCATTGTGGTTAGCCAATTCCTTGATCTTTTCTACCATCGAAATTACAAAATGTCGGGCACCGGCGATAACCTTAGAAGCCTGTTATTGTCGAGATTGATGAATTGCGGGTTGGAAATCAATATTGCTCATGAAGGAATAATTAAAAAATCAGTGTGGTCAGAGTTTCTTCCACATTCAATTGAACCTCTCTGCCAAGTATCAATGCCCGATTATCTTTAATATGTCCCGCAGGAAAGTCAAAACAAACCGGGTAATGATATTCCCGGACCACATCCGTAACAATTTCATAAGCCGATCTTCCAAAAGGAATTGCATTATCCTGCATTTGGGTCATCCCCCCCACCAAAAGAGCTGCAAGGTTTTTAAGCATTCCGTTGCGTTTTAGATTTTGCAGCATTCTGTCTATATGGTAAAGGTATTCCTCCAGGTCTTCAATAAAAAGGATCTTCCCTTCGGTATTGAGAGCTGTAGAGCTTCCGCAAAGCGAATATAAAACAGACAGATTCCCACCTACAATCGTTCCTGCAGTGGCCCCCATTCGGTTTTTATTGTTTATGGTTGTACAGGTGATTCTATGATCCTTCCCGGAGAGCACCCTCAAAATACTCTTCCGTGCCTCTTCGGTTTTCTTCTCGATCTCCAATGGCATTTGAGCATGAAGTGTTTCTATTCCAAAATTATGAATATGGCTATGAAGTACCGTAATGTCACTGTAACCAATGATCCATTTCGGATTTTTTTTAAATACTGAAAAGTTTAGCCCATCAAGCATCCGTGCTGTTCCGTACCCTCCTCGGGCACACCAAATTGCTTTTATATTAGGATTGTCAAGCATGGCCTGGAAATCCTGAGTTCTAAGGGTATCATCACCCGCAAATTGGTGTTCTTCTGCACCTATGGTATGCCCTAAAACGGCCTTAAAGCCCCAGCTAGCCAATAATTCGAGCGCCGGTTCCAAATCAGTTTTCGTGATTTTTCTAGCGGTTGAAACGATGGCAATAGTATCGCCATGTTTTAAAAAAGGAGGTGTAACCATGTGTTCAGGGAATTCGTCTTATTTTCGATCAAAATTAAACTATTCTGTTAAAATTTTGTCATATTGACAGTGAAAACGCTATCATTCAGTATATTTAAAATATAAAATAACACCAAAACCACAACCTATGGAAGTTGCAATCAATCCTTCGTGCAATACGGCTACGCTCATTCCTTATGTACCATCTGGCGGAGATCCCTGGGATACAAGTAAAATAAAACATGTATATCGACGTCTCGGATTTGGTGGATCCATCCTTCAGGTGGACAACGCCCTAGCGCTCACTCCGGATGCCTTTATCGATAATTTAGTAGACACTGCTTTCAATTTACCACCTACCGCAGCCCCGTTTTGGGCGAATTATGCAGTTAGTGATTTTGTCGATTTTGAGACTGAAAACAATCAGTACATCGCTGATTGGCGCATACAAACCGGCAACGATATCATAAACGAAAATCTCAGAGGCCGGCTTGCCTTTTTCTGGATGAACCATTTCGTGACTGAGTTAGAAACGATTTCTTATGCACCCTATTTGTTTCAATATTATAATACCATACAAGTCCATGCATTGGGCAATTTCAAGGAGTTTGTAAGAAGTATTGGAATAAATAATAATATGCTGTTATACCTAAATGGCTTTCAAAACACAAATAATAATCCCAACGAGAACTATGCCCGCGAATTATACGAACTCTTTACGATTGGAGAAGGCAATGGCTATACACAAGATGATATTACAGAAACCGCTCGGGCGCTCACAGGATATAACCACTGGGTTGAACCTGGAGCAGACATCTACTTTGACGCAAGTACCTTTGACAATGGCAGTAAAATAATATTTGATCAGGAGGGTAATTGGGGTTATGATGATGTGATCGATATTCTATTTGCTCAACGCGGTCCCGAAATCGCAACTCACATTTGTACCAAACTATATAAATTTTTTGTGAGTCCATCGGTAGATGGTCCTATCGAAATGGAGATCATCGCACCCCTAGCACAAACCTTGATCAGCAATAACTTTGAACTGGTCCCAATGTTGAAACAGCTCTTTAAAAGTGAACACTTTTTTGACAAGCGCGCCCTTGGAGTAATAATTAAAAGCCCTATCGATTACATCTTCAACTTTGTGAATGAAAGTACTTTTTTCTACGATGGACTCATGAATGCCTTCCTGTACTATGCGGGATTGATGGGACAAGTAATCTACGATCCCCCGGATGTATCGGGTTGGCAACGGGACGAAACATGGATCAACAGTTCCACACTCACGGTTCGCTGGCTATTTTTAGAACTGTATATAAATTATTTGTTTAACAACGGATACGAGTTTACCTTGGTTGACCTGGCGCGTGACCTGTCAAATGACAGCAATGATCCTGAGTTTATCACGCGGGTGATGATCGATCATTTTGTGCCTAAACCTTTGTACACAGCGGCCGATTATGACATCGCGACCGATATATTTAAATGGGATATCCCACAAAACTACTATGACGATGGAACCTGGAACTTGAGCTGGTCTGAAGCGCCTTACCAATGCCTACTCTTGCTAGTCCATATGGCTAGAATGCCCGAATTTGAACTTAAATAATCCAGCTATGTGTAACAATAATCATATTCCAAATAAAAAATCTTCCAAGAAAGAAAAACATATCCACGATCAGGAACACAGTACCTGGAACCGGCGCTCTTTTATGCAAGCCCTTGGTTTGGCGGGTGCCGGAAGTATGATGATTGGAGCCTCTTCCATATCGGCGTCCAAACCATCACCACTTGCTGTGGCATTGGCGGAAAGTGAAAACGATAACATTTTGGTTATCGTTAGACTGAAAGGTGGGAACGATGGTCTCAATACCATTGTACCTGTATATGACTACGCTAATTACGCCAATTTGAGGCCAACCATTCGACATCTACAGAGTGATCTATTGATGCTGAATAGTGACTTCGGAATTCCAAACTATATGGATAGCCTGGAATCTATTTGGGGAGATGGAAAAATGAAGGTGGTTCATGGCGTAGGTTACCAAAACCAGAACTTATCTCATTTCCGAAGTTCGGATATCTGGGCCTCGGCCGAATCGGTAAATTTTGAGCCTACCGGTTGGTGGGGTCGCTATTTTGAAGATCTCTACCCAGATTATCTCATCAATCCGCCGGAAATCCCTCCAGCCGTGCAGATAGGTAGTATTGGCAACTTGGTTTTTGAAGGAGACAGTAATAATTATGCCTTTGCGGTGGCCAACCCCGAACAGTTGGCGAATGTAGCCGAAAACGGCACCATACATGATGTGCTGGACTTACCGGATTGTGTATATGGAGACAAGTTATTGTTTATGCGCTCTACTACTAACACCACATTTCTATACGCCAGTGTTATTCACCAGGCATATATGGCATCGAACAATGACGTGCCGTATGATCCAAATGCAGATCTTGCCGCCCAATTGTCTATAGTGGCACGATTGATCAAAGGAGGACTGGGTACCAAAGTTTATATGGTGAGCTTAAATGGTTTCGACACACATGCGAACCAGGTGGATACCCATAGAACAATTTTGGAAGATGTAGCCAATTCGATGAAAAGCTTTTATGACGATCTGAAGGCAACAGGAATGGATGATCTGGTACTATCCATGACCATTTCCGAATTTGGCCGTAGACCTTACGAAAACGGTAGTGGAGGTACGGACCACGGAGCCGCATCGCCGATACTCTTATTTGGTTCCGGATTGAATGGTAGTGGGTTCGTAGGTGAACATCCGGATATTACCGTATGGGATGTCAACGATAACCTGATTCCTACTTCAGATTTTAGAGATGTCTATAGCAGCGTTTTAACCAATTGGTTTTGTCTGGATCCTACAATATTGGATTTGATACTATTGGGTCAGACTTATGAGACTCTGGATCTTGGGTTCAGTTGTGAAATTTTGGGAACGCCTGATTTTAGTAACGTTACGCGCTTGATCCATCGACCTACTTATCAAGATAATCGTACGTATATCGAACTTCAAATGCCTGTTACGGCCAATGTTACCATTAAATTGTACGATATTCTCGGTAAGGAAATAGCCACACTTAAAAACGAATTGCTATTCCCCGGCCGACATAAAATAGATGTGATGGCAGCCGTAGATACCCGTTTAAGTTTTGGGCAGTATATCTATAGAATTACTACCGGTGGACAGAATTACAGTAAATCTATTTTAATCAAATAAATATCCCGATCTATATTTCTTAAAAAGTCTTTCTCTCGGGGAAGACTTTTTTTTTAAAAAATTCCTGTTTTCAAGAAGGACAGGAAGATGATTCCGAAGATAAAATTCATATTTTTGCAGCTGTGCCTGCTAAACCGCAGTAGGTTTCAGAACTAATAATGAGTCAAGATCCAAAGTCCACTTCCACATCGGCAGAGAGGTATACCATTACGGCCGCATTGCCTTACTCCAATGGCCCTGTTCATATTGGTCATCTGGCCGGAGTCTATGTGCCGGCAGATATTTATGCGCGATTCCAACGTATGCAGGGAAAAGATGTTGTTTTTGTCTGCGGAAGTGATGAGCATGGGGTTCCTATTACACTCAAAGCCAGGAAGGAAGGCATCACTCCACAACAGGTGGTCGATAAATACCACGCTATAATCAAAAAGGCTTTTGAAGATTTTGGTATTACGTTCGATAATTATTCAAGGACTTCTGCAAAAATACATCATGAAACCGCTTCGGCCTTTTTTAAGAAATTATATGAGGACGGAAAATTCGTTGAAAAGGTTACTGAGCAATTTTATGATGCAGAAGCCAGGCAGTTTCTTGCGGATAGATTTATCGTCGGAATTTGTCCGGTTTGCGGCTATGAAGAAAGTTATGGTGACCAGTGTGAAAATTGTGGAACCTCCCATAATGCCACCGACCTCATCAAACCAAAAAGTGCCATCACAGGGGCTACTCCCAGCCTTAAAAAAACCAGGCACTGGTTTTTGCCATTAGACCAATATGAGGCATGGCTAAAAGAATGGATCATCGAAGGGCACAAAAAAGATTGGAAGATAAACGTGTACGGGCAATGTAAATCCTGGATTGACGATGGTTTGCGTCCCCGGGCGGTAACTAGAGATCTCGATTGGGGAATCCCGGTACCATTGGAGGGAGCCGACGGAAAAGTACTTTATGTATGGTTCGATGCGCCTATTGGCTATATTTCTTCTACCAAGGAATGGGCAGAGAGAGAAGGCAAGGATTGGGAGCCATATTGGAAGGATAAAGACACTAAATTGCTGCATTTTATAGGCAAGGACAATATTGTATTTCACTGTATCATTTTCCCGAGTATGCTCAAGGCAGAAGGCAGTTACATCCTTCCTGCCAATGTACCTGCCAACGAATTCCTGAACCTCGAGGGTGATAAGATCTCTACCAGTAAAAACTGGGCGGTGTGGTTGCATGAGTATTTGGATGATTTCCCGGGACAGCAAGATGTTTTGCGTTATGTCCTAACAGCTAACGCTCCTGAAACCAAGGACAGTGATTTTAGCTGGACCGATTTCCAGGCAAGAAATAACAACGAGTTGGTTGCGATCTTCGGAAATTTTATCAATCGCGTAGTCGTACTCACCCATAAATATTATGATGGGGTGGTGCCAGTATCTACTAATTTAATAAAGATTGATAATATTGCATTAGGTGTTATTGAAAGCAATAAAAATCATATTTCTAAATCATTAGAAAATTATAGATTCCGAGAGGCCCTCAACCACTTGATGAATACTGCTAGAATGGGAAATCAGTATTTAGCGGGTGAAGAGCCATGGAAAACTATCAAGACGGATGAAGAGCGAACTAAAACGGTGATGTATGTTGCCCTGCAAATTGCATCAGCATTGGCGGTATTAAGTGAACCGTTCTTGCCTTTTACTTCAGAGAAATTAAAGAAGATGCTGTGTTTTTCAAAACTGGAAACAATGCCTGAATGGAAAAGTATTACTGAAGACAATATATTCCTTCCCGGCGGTCACCAAATAGGAGAAAGTTCTTTACTCTTCAGCAAAATAGAAGACACTCAAATACAACAACAACGGGACAAATTGCAAGCCAGCAAAAAAGCCAACGAAGCGATGAATACAACAACAGCACCTCAAAAAGACATTATTAATTTCGACGATTTCACCAAGCTCGATATGCGTGTAGGTACCATCATCGAAGCCGAAAGAATGCCCAAAACCAAAAAACTGATGGTCTTAAAAGTCGATATGGGTATCGATGTACGTACCATCGTTTCGGGGATAGCCGAAAGTTTCACTGCCGAAGAAGTTGTGGGCAAAAAAGTTACGGTTTTGATAAACCTGGCACCTCGTGCAATACGTGGTGTAGATAGTGAGGGAATGATCTTAATGACCGAAACAGCCGATGGTAAGTTTGTCTTCATAAATCCGGATGAAGATGGAATTGGCAATGGTGCGACCATCAACTAATCAAATTCTCACAAGTATCTCATAAATTTTTTATGTGACCGGTGCTAAAGGTAAGTTTGGAGTGTTAAAAAATTGCTTAACCTGTCTACGTTAAATGTTTTGAATGAACATCTTTAAGGATTCTCCCTTGGAGATGTTCATCTTTTTTCTAATAGTATAGCGATAGTTATCCACGCTCGCGGCACTTATATTAAGCTGTAGCGCAATTTGCTTTGAGGTTTGTCCCAACCGAAGCATGGTGGTTACCTTTTTTTCTTTATCCGAGAGACTTTTATACATCTCATTGATCTTAGCGCGGAAGGAATCTGTGGTTTCATTTACCTGTTGGTACAATTGAATTTTTTCTTTGTTCTGTTCGATATCGTTATTGATAAAGTGCATGGTGTCGTTCACTATTTCTTTATAGGTATCGTTGGTCACTTTAATACTTTTGAGCTTCGACTTGATGTTTTCCAGGAGTTCATTTTTTTCTGAAATGTGAATTGCAAAATCTGTGATCTGCCTGTTTTTAAAGCGAACTTTATTATCCAATACCTGTTGCTTTACATATAAAACCTCCTGCTTGGATTCTAAGACTGCTCTGCGAGCCAGGTTCAACTTACGCTGCCGCAAGAACATGAAAACAGAAAACAAAATGATCAATCCGGCCGAGCCTATAAGATAGTAGTTACGATGTTTGATCCTTTTTTGGGCTTCGCTGGCCAGTGCCAACTGAGTTTCAGTTTTTTCTAGATCCGACAGCAACTGGTAGTAATTATGTTCCACACGTAATACATTGATCTTGCCTGTGTTGAGCTCTTGCTGTAAGCTGTCTTTGAGCTGAGTATACTTCTCGAAATAAAGTAAAGTGTTTCCGGCATCTCCTGTTTCTTTATACAATTGATACAATTCATCATAGGTATCCAACCGAGATTCCCTAAGGTTCAACGATTGCATATAAGCAACGTTATCCTCTAATAATTTTATGGCTCGTGTAAAATTCCTTTCCCTTTTGAGAATTTGTGATTCTGCCAGGGCAATTTTATTACTGAACATTGGAAAATTCATATCCCTTGATGCCATGTAGGCAGAATCCAGATACTTCTTCGCCATTGCTGTTTCATTATTCTTAAAATAGGTGGTGCTTAAATCCAGGAAGATAGCGACAAGCATATGAGTATCGCCTAAATCTTTCCCCATGGTAAGTGCCTTTTTAAATTCTTTTTTAGCACTGTTATATTTTTGCTTTCTCAACAATAGTTGTCCCTTATCGCTCAATACCATGACTTCACCGGCCACATAATTGATGTCCTTATAAGTCTGTGCTGAACTGTCCAAATAGATCTCTGCCAGTACATACTGTTCTTTTTTGGTATAAGTGGTCGCTAAAATATTGTAGTTGTCTGCTATATTATGAAATGCTTCAATTTGTTTGGCTCTTTCCAATGCTTGTTTGGCGTTTTCAATGGTGTTGTCATACTCTTCAATATTGAAATAGATCAATGCGAGGCTACTGTAGTTTTCTACCAGATAACTTTGTGACGTTACATCGATAGGGGCTTTATTCAAAAACCGATTCGCTTCCAATATTTTTTCGAAAGCGAGATCCATCCGCTCGTTGTTATTGTATGCAATACCCCCAATGGTATTTGCTATACCAATATTCAAAAAATGGCTTTCGTTCTGCTTATTAAGATTTTGTATAGCACTGTCAATATATTTTAATGTTGCATCATAATCGTCATTATACATATCAACCAGGCTCAAATTGATAAAGGTATCTGAGATCAACACACTATCATTTATAGATTTGCTAAGTACCAGCGCTCTGTTTAAATAATAGACCGTACTATCGGGACGATCAAAAAACAGCTGTCCAATTTCGTGTAATTTTTCAATGCGATCTTCTGTCGTTAGGCTATTCGCCCGTAATTCGGCCTTCAGTGCATCGATATTTTGACCCGTAATCGAACTTGCCTGGTTCTGAGCCGAAACAGAAATTTGAGATGTGAAAATATATATAGAAAATAATAAAAAATATCTCATCAATCGGATTAATTATGAGTTACAAATTAGATAATTATATTTTCGCCAGCACAATTTAAATATCACTATTTTCTCATTTGTTTCTCAAAAAGGTAATGAGTAGTTTAATTTTATTTCTTGAATTGCTATCGATATTATACTAGGTAACGATGTTTCATGAGCAAAAAGTTTGTTACATATACTCTCATTCAATCCATTTGTCTATAATGTCCAAGTAATACCTGCTTATCTAGGTTAGTTGTTGTGAATATGAACCATCAGGAATTTGTTTATTCTTGATGGTTTTTTAATTAAAAAGGCCCCTTCGCTAAAAGCGGAGAGGCCTTAAGTATCGGGATCCAACTTACGACTTACTGCCCAACAGCAATAATTCATTACATAAGATCTCAGTGACATACTTTTTATTTCCCTCTTTATCTTCCCAGGAGCGGCTAGTGAGTTTGCCTTCGATGGCGATCTCTTGTCCTTTGGTTACGTAATTCTCGACCACATTTACGAGGCCACCACGTACTATCACATTGTGCCAGTGAGTGCGTTCTACTTTTTGTCCTTCTTTGTCTTTGTAGCTATCGTCGGTAGCCATGGAGAATTTCGCCAATTTGTTACCATCTTCGAAGCTTACGATCTCTGGGTCTTGTCCCAATCTTCCAATCAACTGTACTTTGTTTCTAAGTGCGTTCATAATTTTAAATTTTATATTAAACAGTTAAGATATGTTGAACCTCTCTGATCCAACACTGCAAATATGATATGACAATTCCGTACGACTCGGTTGGGAAGTATTTACTTTCGCTTATAGTCGTTTGTAAGTGTTTACAAATGACTCTCATTGGTGCAAACGCCTATGTTTCTGACATTTGATCATAAATAGGGCTTGTACCAAATAATTTGTAGTTTTAAATGTTTTTTCAGAAGAACATATAAGATATATCATTTTCAGTACTATGGATCCACAAGATTCTCACGACGAAGACAATCACCACCGTCAAAAAGGACTTTTCAAAAGGTTCGAGGCCTACCTGGGTGAATTTGTCTATGGAGGGATCGACGGCTGTGTTACCACCTTTGCCGTGGTTGCCGGAGCAGTGGGGGCGGGACTGGATAGTTCTATTATTATTATTCTTGGTTTTGCCAATCTCCTGGCCGATGGTTTTGCTATGTCTGTGGGTGCCTATCTTTCCTCTAAATCGGAAAGAGACAATTACCAAAAACACAAACAAGTGGAATACTGGGAAGTGGAAAACCTCCCTGAAGTTGAAAAGGAAGAGATCCGTGATATCTATCGCGCCAAAGGCTTTGAAGGCGAATTACTGGAACAGATAGTCGCAGTGATAACAGCCGACGAACATCGGTGGGTGGACGTTATGATGAAGGAGGAACTCAATATGATAGAAGAGACCAAGTCTCCTTTGAAAATGGGTGCTGTAACTTATTTTGCCTTTATTCTAATCGGGTTGATTCCCTTACTTACATACGTTTGGGACTTTGTCCGGCCCATTGATGGGAATCTGTTCTTTATCGCTTCCTCACTTACCGCCGTGGGATTTATTATTATTGGAATATTTAAAACCTATGTTACTCAAACCAAGATCTGGAAAGGGGTTTTAGAAACCTTGCTACTAGGAGCAATAGCCGCTTTTGTGGCCTATTTCGTCGGAGATATTTTGGAACATATCGTACTTAATTCTTAATAATTTCTTTATTAATAATGAACTCGCAAAAAGAACTTTTCTCTCACGCCGCCACCGTGTTGGCGGTCGCGAATGTTGGGCATTCCTTAGCTTATTACGAGAATAAATTGGGTTTCACATGTAACTTCAAATGGAATGATCCTATGGACTACGCGGTTCTTAAAAGAGGTGATATTTCCATTCACCTCACAAATAAAGACAACGCGGAAAGTGTTTTAAAAAACCAAATTTCCATATACATCTTTGTACATGATGTCGATGCGGTTTACCATGAATTTTCAGAGAAGAATGTCACCATACACACTCCTATCGGAGATCGAGAATACCAAATGCGGGAGTTCGATGTTATAGATCCGGACGGATATATTATTGGTTTCGGAATGAATACTAACTAAACCATGAGCAACTACCATATAAAAACTGTCGAAGAATATCATCAGGCCTACCGGAGATCAGTACAGGACCCCGAATCCTTTTGGGGAGAGATCGCCCGGGAAAATTTTGTGTGGCAAAAACCCTGGGATACAGTTCTGAATTGGGATTTTACCAAACCGGAAGTAAGCTGGTTCGAAGGGGCCCAACTCAACATAACCGAAAACTGTATAGACCGTCACCTTCCTACCCGGGGCGATAAGACTGCCATTCTCTTTGAACCCAACGACCCCTCAGAAGCCGCACAAAAAATTACCTATCGTGAAATGTACGCACGTGTCTGCCAGTTTGCCAATGTACTTAGAGATATGGAGGTCCAAAAAGGAGACCGGGTCTGTATTTATCTGCCCATGATCCCCGAGCTTGCAATTTCAGTATTGGCTTGTGCTCGTATTGGAGCCATCCACTCAGTGGTATTTGCGGGCTTTTCGGCTACAGCATTATCCACTCGCATCAATGACTGTGATTGCAAAATGGTGATCACCAGCGACGGATCCTTCCGCGGAAATAAAACCATCGATCTCAAGGGTATAGTCGATGAGGCTCTGGAAAACTGCGATGGTGTAGAAAAAGTATTGGTTGCCAAACGTGTTCATTCTGAAGTAACCATGAAGGAAGGCCGCGATCATTGGTTGCAGCCTTTGCTGGATGTCGCCTCTGAAGATTGCATCCCCGAAGTGATGAATGCCGAAGATCCGCTCTTTATTCTTTACACTTCCGGCTCCACAGGTATGCCCAAAGGGATGGTGCATAGTACAGCTGGCTATATGGTATATACGGCCTATACGTTTAAAAATGTATTTCAGTATGAGGAGGAGGATATTTACTGGTGCACTGCCGACATTGGATGGATAACCGGCCATAGTTATATTGTATATGGACCTCTGGCCAATGGCGCCACCACCGTTATATTTGAAGGTGTGCCTACCTATCCCGATTGGGGCAGATTCTGGCAGATAGTAGAGAAACATAAGATCACTCAGTTTTATACTGCGCCTACGGCCATACGGGCGTTAGCCAAACAAGACATTGGTTTTGTAGAAAAATACGATCTCTCCTCGTTGAAAGTTCTGGGAACCGTGGGTGAACCCATCAACGAAGAAGCCTGGCATTGGTACGATGATAATATAGGTAAAGGCAACAGCCCCATAGTCGATACCTGGTGGCAAACCGAGACCGGCGGTATCATGATCTCACCCATCCCATTCGTAACACCTACTATTCCCACTTTCGCCACCCTTCCATTGCCTGGTATTCAGCCGTGTTTGATGGACGAGTCCGGAAATGAATTAACGGCTACCAGAGCCAGCGGACGCCTGTGTATAAAATTCCCCTGGCCGGCTATGGCACGAACCATTTGGGGAAATCACCAGCGGTATAAGAACACTTATTTCAGTATATTCGATAACAAATATTTTACGGGAGATGGTGCACTACGTGATAATACCGGAAATTACCGGATCACCGGCCGAGTGGACGATGTGATCATTGTTTCCGGTCATAATCTGGGTACGGCACCCATAGAAGACGCCGTTGACGAACACCCCGCAGTGGCCGAAAGCGCCATTGTAGGATTTCCACATGACGTGAAAGGAAATGCCTTGTACGGTTACGTCATCCTCAAAGAAATGGGTGAATCCCGTGATCATACCAACCTACGCAAAGAGATCAATCAACTCATCACCGAGCGCATTGGACCTATAGCCAAACTGGATAAAATTCAATTCACAAGCGGTTTACCAAAAACCCGGAGCGGAAAGATCATGCGGCGTATCCTGCGGAAGATCGCTGCCGGGGATAGTGAAAATTTAGGGGATATTTCCACTTTATTGAATCCGGAAGTTGTTGCCGATATTAAAAAGAATGTGATTTGAGGATCAGAACCTCCGAGATGGGTACTGAGGTATTTGAACTGACCTCAACCTCCAATTGTGTTGGTCATTGGGACTCTCGAAGCGACCCTTACAACAAAAACTGCCGGCTTAAAACGCAGGCGGTTTTCTATTTTAAGATGACTATTAATTATTTAAACGAGCCACAACCCTCATGGTTTCTTCACTGACCAATGTGGATAAGGCTTGTGATTTTTTGACAGCCTCCATCATATCTTTTCCGGGATGTACTTTTTGGAAGATCTTTGCAAT
>SMXJ01000128.1 GCA_004356305.1 Bacteroidota bacterium
AAGGATGTTGCAGACATGTGGTTGCATGAGGGGTTTACAGCCTATTCTGAAAACTTATACCTAAACTATCATTTTAGTGACAAGGCAGCCAGTGAATATGTGGTGGGAACTCGAAACTTAATTAAAAATGATCGGCCGATTATTGGAACCTACAACCTGAATAATCGGGGTAGCGATGATATGTATTATAAAGGGGCAAATATTTTACATACCCTTCGGCAATTAGTGGAAGACGATAAAAAATGGCGGGATATATTTCATGGTTTGAATAAAGAATTTTACCATCAAACTGTTACGACTACTCAAATTGAGGAATATTTTAGCGAGCAAACCGGTATCGATCTAACCGAATTTTGGCAGCAATATCTACGGACCATAAAAATTCCAAATTTGGAATATAAATTTAATGGTCATAAGCTACAATTTCGCTATACCCAAATTATTGAGAACTTCGATATGCCGGTAATAATGATCTTGGACGGGAAGGAAGAGTGGATCTATCCTACCGCCGATTGGAAGACAAAAGAATTTAGCAAGATGATCCATGAGGTAAAAATTAAATCTGATTTCTATATAGAATCTCATAAAATAAACTGATTTATTGAATATCGATTTCGTCACGCGGTGACATCTCCAAACGGAAAGTTTTTAATTTTCATTGCTTTGGGCTATCTTTGAATAGAAAATACCTAACGTTACCCCACAAAGATTTACAACAGGCACCAATTTTGAGATCGAACCAGTCATCTCCCCAGACGTAAACAACATTGTTTATGTCACCTGGAACGATCTTGAGAAAGGTGCCATTTTTAAAATATCGTTTTCAGGTAGTACCCCCTGTAATAATCACTTTTGAAAAAGAAAAGTAATACTGACTAGGCTTTCCCATAGCTCTATGAAAGGCGGTTGTGGATGTTATTTGGGTTATAATATAAATATCGAATTGTAAATCCACTACCGATGATTAAATCTTCGGAAATATATGAACAATCCTGATATGATCCATCCCGGACAAGAATTGGTGATTCAAAATCTATAACCGAAACATATTGTAAATTTAATCCGTCCATAGCGACGGATTTTTTTATGTCTGAAATTTTTTCTGAAATATCTACCTTACTCTTAGTCGGTCTTTTCTTTCTTGGGGCATCGACATTTACACTTTCAACCATCAGTGGTGGTGGTGGAGCGATGATGCAAATTCCTGTGCTTAATTTTCTAATTGGCGCTTCTCAAACTGCGCCTGTTATTAATTTAGGCGCTTTTATTAGCAGGCCCACTCGCATACTGATCTTTTGGAAACACATAGTTTGGAAAGTATTTTGGTATTATGTTCCCGCGGCTATGGTGGGAGCATTGGTAGCGGCATGGATGTTTTCTGAAGTAAAAATTTATTGGATCCAGTTCTTTGTAGGCTTGTTTTTGGTGAGTACTTTTTTTCAGTATCGTTTTGGAAGGAAAGAGCGTTCGTTCGATGTAAAGCTCTGGTATTTTATTCCTTTGGGGTTTTTCATTTCTGTGATCGGGACATTTACGGGTGGCATGGGGCCGGTACTCAATCCATTTCTAATCAACGCGGGCATTGATAAAGAACAACTGCTAGGCACCAAAGCCGCCCAATCCTTTTTTTTAGGGCTTGCTCAGGTAAGTGGTTATATGTTCTTTGGTTTGCTCACTAAGACACTATGGATCTACGGGATAGCCCTAGGATTGGGTGCCATAATTGGAAACCTGATCGGTAAATGGTTATTGCAACGAATGAGTAAACTCGCCTTCAGAAGATGGTTGATCGCCATCATGGTAATCAGTGGGTTAATCTTGATCGTGAAGGCAATTCCTGAACTTCTATAATTCACTGATATACCCCCCATACACATCTTTAAAACGCAATCCTTCGTTTAAGTTATACTTGCTTAGTTTTTTATTTTCAGCTAAGGCCCACAGTACGAATTCTTTAAAGAAGTAACTATCCTCTTTGCAGATATCGGGTGCATGCTTGATCAGCAGAGCGTTTAACGGGTCAATGGTTTCCAACTTTTCCCTGTATTCAGCATCTGTTAAGGAATCCAAAAGTTCGAAACCGGTTTGCTCAAAAAACCAAGAGACTATCTCGTCATAGGGATCGATATCCCTATCTTTTTGCAATTTTTCTATTTTTGGAAAATAGTTTTCAAATTCGGTTTTTACGGCATTGGCTATTAGTTGCTGCGCCACTATTGCAGCACCTTCCTGTTCGCCTTCGTACACCAATTCCACTTTTCCAGTAATTGCAGGAACAATACCCATAAAATCTCCCAGTCGTACCGTAGTATTATCATCGCCATTTTGTAGGGCACGCCTTTCTGCAGTGCTCAATAAATTTTCAAAAGCTGTAATGCTCAGACGAGCACTCACTCCACTTTTTTGGTCAATAAATTCACTTTTGCGAGCTTCGAAGCTTATTTGTTCGAGAATATCTTTAGCCAATTCAGGTACATAGATGTTTTTCTTTTCTGAAATAGCCGCTGCTGCTTCCTGCTCTGTAATAGTCCTGGCAATTTCCAAACTATCCGGATAGTGAGTTAAAATTTGAGAGCCTATCCTGTCTTTCAAAGGTGTAACAATATTGCCACGATTTGTGTAATCCTCGGGATTTGCCGTAAAAATAAACTGAATATCTAATGGTAATCGCAATTTAAATCCTCGAATTTGCACATCGCCTTCCTGTAAAATATTAAAAAGTGCTACTTGAATTCGGGCTTGTAGATCGGGTAATTCATTAATGACGAAAATACTTCGGTTGGCGCGTGGTATCATCCCAAAGTGTATCACTCGATCGTCAGCATAAGTTAATTTTAGATTGGCCGCCTTGATCGGGTCCACATCACCGATCAAATCGGCTACAGTTACATCGGGTGTAGCTAATTTTTCAGCAAAACGGTCGACGCGATGCAGCCATTCTATAGGAGTCTTGTCCTTTTTTTCAGCTAATAACTCTCGGGCGTACCTCGAAATAGGTCTGAATGGGTCGTCATTGATCTCACTTCCGCTAACCACTGGTATATACTCATCCAGCATAGAAACCATTTGTCGCGCCAAGCGGGTTTTTGCCTGACCCCGTAGCCCTAATAAATTGATATTATGCTTGGAAAGTATCGCCCGCTCGAGTTCCGGAATCACGGTATAGTCATAACCGTGAATGCCTTCAAAAGTAGTTTCTTTTTTCATCAACTTTTGAAGTAGATTACTACGTAATTCTTCTTTTATCGTTTTGTATTCATAGCCGGCTTTTTTAAGATCACCGAAGGTTTTTATGGATCCTATATTCATGATGTTTTAATTCTGAATTCAACCTCTCATCCCAATGAACATTGGAAGTACCGGAGGTGTCATTGTTATCTTAACTTCTTTTTTCTATTATTCTCATAATCTGTAAAGATCATTTCTCCCAGTCCTTTTACCCCTGTATAAAATGCCTTGCCCTGATTGGCCTCGGTAAAGTGATCCACAAACTGCTGCAAATAAGGGTCGTCCGCAATCATAAATGTCGTAATGGGAATGTGTAATTTTCTGGCTTGTCGGGCCGTCATATAACATTTACTCACAATAAGTGGATCGAGGCCTGCGCTGTTTTTATAGTAGCGACCATCCGGCAATTGAATACAACTGGGTTTACCATCAGTAATCATAAAAATTTGCTTGTTGGTGTTTCGTTTTCGGCGTAACATATCCATTGCCAATTGCAGTCCGGCCACGGTATTTGTATGGAATGGTCCTACATTTAAATAAGGTAAATCTTTGATTTTTATGGGCCAGGCATCATCACCAAAGACCAAAATATCCAAAGTGTCCTTTGGATAGCGGGTAGTAATTAATTCACTTAGTGCCATCGCTACCTTTTTTGCAGGGGTAATTCTATCCTCTCCATATAGGATCATACTATGACTTATATCGATCATTAATACCGTACTCATCTGGGCTTTGAACATGGTTTCTTCAACAACCAGATCATCTTCGGTAAAATGTAATTCGTCTATGCCGTGATTTATTTGAGCATTTTTTAAGCTTTCGGTCATAGAGATACGATCTAAGGCATCCCCGAATTGGTAACTTCGGAATTCACCGGATAGCTCATCACCTTGCCCGGTATATTTGGTTATATGATTTCCGTCTCCGCTGCGTTTTAATTTTCCAAAAATTTGTTCCAACGCTCTTTTGCGCAGTGAGCGTTCCAACTTTTCAGTGATGGTTGACTTACCTTCTCCATCTCTCTTACCACTTCCATCCGGTCGAATTTCTTCACGAATGTAGCCCTTCGCTTTCAGTTCTTCAATGAAATCGTCAATTGTATATTCCTCTGTTGTTAACTGATATTCTTCGTCCAACTGTCGTAACCAATTTATGGCCTCATCAAAGTCACCAGATGTGTGGACAATGAGTTCTTGAAAAATATCCAACAGGCGTTGAAAAAGAGATTGTTCCTCTTGAGTATGTTTAGTAAAAACAAAGCCGGCACGCCTAACTTTCTTATTCATCTTCTAAAAATACCACATTTTGAAATAAATTAAAACGTATTAACAGCCTTTTAAGAGTTGCGCATTTACATTTTCTTAACTTTAAAATCCAAACCAAATTCATAAAAATAACCGATGAAAAAACTAATCGTCCTGATGCTTTTTTGCATCACCTCAACCCTTCCTGCTCAAAAATTATCCATGGACATTATGAAAGATATGAAACCCCGAAACATAGGGCCGGGGGGAATGTCCGGTCGTGTTACTTCCATAGACGTAGTACTGAGTAATCCCGATGTGATCTACGTGGGAACCGCCTCCGGGGGATTGTGGAAATCCAGCAGTGGCGGCATAAAATGGCAGCCTATTTTTGAAGATCAGCCTACAGCCTCTATCGGAGCAGTGGCTGTTCAGCAAAGCAACCCTTCCGTAATTTGGGTCGGAACAGGGGAAGGAAATCCTCGAAATAGCTTGAACGGAGGATATGGCGTATACAAATCTCTTGATGGTGGAAAAACATGGCAGTCCATGGGATTGGAAAAAACACGGCACATTCACAGACTCATTATAGACCCAACCGATCCTAACACTGTATATGTAGGAGCTATTGGCTCTCCATGGGGTGAGCACCCTGATCGAGGCGTATTCAAAACGAGCGACGGAGGGAAAACATGGAATAAGATCCTTTTCGTAAATAACAAAACCGGGGTAGCCGATATGGTTATGGATCCCTCAAACCCTAACAAATTAGTGGTAGCCATGTGGCAACATAAGCGCGATCCCTGGTTCTTTAAGTCAGGTGGTGAAGGCTCGGGGCTTTACATTACACATAATGGTGGTGATTCCTGGGAAGAACGAACCGACGCTGACGGCTTACCCAAAGGAGATCTTGGTAGAATTGGCATCGCTATCGCAAGTAACAAGCCAAATGTTATATATGCCTTGGTGGAAGCCAAAAAGAATGCTTTGTATAAAAGTGAGGATGGTGGCTTTAAATGGGAAAAGGTGAGTGATAAGAACGATATTGGAAATCGGCCGTTTTACTATTCTGAAATATACGTCGATCCACAAAACGAGAATAGGGTTTACTCCGTATTCACCTATGTCAATGTCTCCCAGGACGGAGGCAAAAACTTCGATCAATTGATGCCGGCCTACGAAGTTGACAACGGTGTACACCCAGATCATCACGCCTGGTGGATCCATCCGGAAAATGGTGATTTTATGATCGATGGAAATGACGGAGGGATGAATATCACGAAAGATGGTGGTAAAACATGGCGATTTATCGGGAACTTACCTGTGGCGCAGTTCTATCATATTAATGTGGATGATGAATTACCATATAATGTGTATGGTGGAATGCAAGACAATGGTAGCTGGCGCGGCCCGGCCTATGTTTGGAAATCGCAGGGAATTAGAAACAGTTATTGGCAGGAAATATCGTTTGGGGACGGGTTTGACGTAGTTCCGGACAAAGACGATAGTCGCTATGGCTGGAGTATGAGCCAGCAGGGATATGTAAGTAGATACGACTGGAAAACCGGGAATAACTATTCGGTGCGACCCACACATTCGGATCCGGATATGAAGTTGCGTTTTAATTGGAACTCGGCTCTAAATATCGATCCGTTTGACAATAACACGATTTACTTCGGAAGTCAGTTTGTTCACAAAAGCACGGACAGGGGGCTAACATGGAGCCTTATTTCTGAGGACCTGACGACCAACGACCCGGAGAAACAGAAACAAAGCGAAAGTGGTGGTTTGACGATGGACGCCACCGGAGCCGAAAATTACACAACTATCCTGGTGATCGAACCTTCAGTTCTGGAACAAAATATGTTGTGGGTAGGGACAGATGATGGCAAAATACATTATACTCGGAACGGGGGCCAAAATTGGAATGAGGTTACTGAAAACATCAAAGGACTACCAGCGGGAAGCTGGATCGTTCAAATAAAGGCGAGTAACAAAAGAAAAGGCGAAGCCTTACTCGTAGCCAATGATTACCGCAGGTTCAATTATACACCTTATGCTTTCCGCACTACGGACTACGGAAAAACATGGGAGCGTATTGTAGACGAAAACGACGTGATAAGCTATGCTCTTTCCATTGTTGAAGATCCGGTTGAACGAAATCTACTTTTTTTAGGCACGGATGATGGTTTGTATGTTTCGCTGGATGCAGGAAACAGCTGGCAAAAATGGACACATGGTTTTCCAACCACTTCGGTGAAGGATCTGGTGATCCAGCCACGGGAGCATGATCTTGTGATAGGTACCTTCGGAAGGGCAGCCTGGGTCTTGGATGATATACGGCCCTTACGTGCTATTGCGAAAAATCCTTCGGTACTGGACTCCGTTCTGATGCTTTTTGAGGTTCCTGTCGCCTATCAGGCTGCATATCAGCAACCTACCGGAAGTCGATTTGGAGGTGATGCTTTATTCAATGGAGAAAATCGCGAATTTGGTGCACGATTACGGTATTATTTTAAGAGTAAAGAGAAGACTGAAGCGGAAAAAGAGGCCGAAAAGAAAGAGGAAGAGGAGGAAGAAGAAGAGGAAGAAGACACTTCCGAAGAAGATGAAAAAAAGATATCCAAAGATTCGCTGTATTTAAAAATTTATGATGGTTCTCGTTTAATTCGAACTTTAAAACGTAAAATCCCCGACAGCACCGGAATTTATAACTGGCGTTGGCTCATGAGAGAAGCAGGTGGAGATCGTCCATCTCGAACCATAGAGAAAAGGAAGAAGGAACCGAGTGGTGTACGAGTCAAGCCGGGTTCGTATCG
>SMXJ01000129.1 GCA_004356305.1 Bacteroidota bacterium
ATCGAAGATCGTAATGAGCCATCTTTTTAGCAGAAGTTTCTTCAACCTGTGCGATCGCTTCCGAAGCATTTGTAGCCATCGTACCAATAGTGAGCAGTGCGATATCATCACCGTCTTTTAATTTAAGTCCTTTCCCTATTTCGATTTGTTGAAAAGGTAGTTCCCAGTCGAGAATAGAACCTCGCCCACGGGGATATCGGATCGCGATAGGTCCTTCCAACCCTAGTTGGGCTGTGAACAATATATTGCGAAGTTCAACCTCGTTACGTGGAGCAAATATGATGAGATTCGGGATACAAATTAAATAGGCTATATCGAATATACCATGATGTGTTGCTCCGTCTTCACCGACCAATCCGGCACGGTCCAGACAAAATATCACCGGTAAATTTTGCAGGCATACATCATGAATGAGCTGGTCGTAGGCCCGTTGTAAAAATGTAGAGTAAATATTGCAGTAAACGGTCATCCCCTGAGTTGCCAATCCAGCTGCCAGGGTTACGGCGTGCTGTTCGGCTATGCCAACGTCGAACGCCCTGTCGGGAAAAACTTCCATCATATATTTTAAGGAGCTTCCGGTGGGCATAGCAGGGGTAATTCCAACTATTTTTTCATTTGTCGAGGCTAATTCAACTATGGTCTTACCAAATACATCCTGAAATTTTGGCGGTAATTTTTCCTTTTTAGTATGAATGAGGTCCCCTGTAGACGCATCAAACTTTCCGGGAGCGTGATATTTTACCTGGTCTTCTTCGGCTTGTCGCAGACCCTTTCCTTTTTTGGTGATGACATGCAAAAGTTTAGGCCCTTCAATATGCTTGAGACGTTCCAGTTCAGAAACGAGTTTGGAAAGATCGTGCCCGTCAACCGGCCCTGAAAAATTAAAATTGAGTGCTTCGAAGATATTATCTTTTTCACGAGCGTTGTCCAGGGTTACTTTGGTTAGGTATTGCTTTAGTGCACCTACGCTAGGGTCAATACCAATGGCATTGTCGTTTAAAATGACCAAAATATTGGTGTTGGTAACCCCCGCGTGATTTAAAGCTTCAAAAGCCATTCCACTTGCTATGGAGGCGTCACCTACCACGGCAATATGCTGCCTTTTGGCAGCACCTTTCAATTGCGAGGCAATTGCCATTCCCAGCGCAGCTGAGATTGCCGTGCTGCTGTGGCCTGTTCCAAAAGCATCGTATTCACTTTCGGTAATTTTCGGAAAACCACTTATGCCCCCCAGTTGGCGATTGGTGTGAAAAATACTTTTTCGGCCGGTGAGGATCTTATGTCCATAGGCCTGGTGGCCTACGTCCCAAATGAGAATGTCTTCAGGGGTATTGAAAACATAATGTAAAGCAATGGTCAATTCGGTTACTCCCAGACTGGCACCCAGATGCCCTTCTTTTACAGCGACTATGTCAATGATAAACTCGCGAAGTTCTCGGGCGAGTTGAGGTAGATCTTCCTTAGGTAATTTCCGAAGATCTTGAGGAAAATCTATATTATTTAAAATGTTCTTTGACACCTGACAAAGATACAGTTTGAACTAGTATTTTTGTTTGAAAGAATAAATTATTCTTCCATTGAAGTGAGACACAGGGGTGTGTTTTTTGTATTTTCGAAGATTAATATACTTTAAAATAAATTTCCGCCTGGGCGGAAAATTAATATGATCAAACCCTACGACAATCGCTATTTTATGAAACGCGCATTTCAGGAGGCGGAATCGGCCTTTGAAAAGGGTGAGGTCCCCATTGGTGCCGTAGTTGTTATCAACAATCAGATCATCGCCAGGGCTCATAATCTCACCGAAACATTGAACGATGTCACTGCACATGCCGAGATGCAGGCCATTACTGCGGCGGCGAACTATCTAGGCGGGAAATACCTTATTGACTGTACCTTGTACGTCACCATTGAACCTTGCCAAATGTGTGCCGGGGCGTTGTATTGGAGTCAGATATCAAAGATAGTATATGGAGCCAGGGATAATCAGAGGGGTTGTATTAAGATGAGAACAAAATTACATCCCAAAACCAAAATGAGCGGAGGCGTATTGGAAGAAGAAACCTCTCAACTTCTCAAAAAATTCTTTATCGGAAAACGATCCCTATAGTCCCGATATTTATTGGGATCAATTAGAATTTCAGCATAAAAAAACCCTCCGTAAATGGAGGGTCGTAATCTGGTTGGTTAAGATATATCTTATTCCTGGATCACCTTCACTTTGCCGGCAACCATTCCTTTTCTTCCTTCTTCTTCTTCGTACTCAACTTTATCTCCTTCGTTAAGGGCTTCGCCGTTAAGTCCGGTTACGTGTACAAAAATGTCTTTTCCGGTTTCATCATTGGTGATGAATCCGTAACCTCTAGATTCGCTAAAAAACTTTACTGTTCCTTCCATGTAAATAAAAATAATAATTAATAATGAGCTGTAAAGGTAGTATTTTTCCAATGTGAATTTTAAGAAAAGGCAATAATTTTAAATTAGACACCATGTCTACAATTTTTTCTTGCGCCCCTCTTCCCGCATTTTTTCTATGTTTTCTTTGGTAAGCATATAGTCTTTAACATTTTTATTCTTCCAACGATGGTAAATAAATAATGGCATCCAAAATAAGAACAGTCCAACAATAGAGATCCCAATACAAAACTCGCCTGTTTTGAGATCTGTGGACCTTATATAAAAACCAAAGATGAGCGTAACTATAATCGCTAGAAACAAGACAATTAGGAATACTTTCATTTTTTACTTTATTTTCCTGAAAAGACTATCAATTTCCTTCTATAGGCAGTGAGTAATTTTGATTTAGAAATAAAACCGTAATAGGTGTCTTGAGAAATTACGGGAAGATTCCAGGCACCGGTTTCTTCAAATTTCTTCATTACATCGGTCATTTTGTCTTTGGATAGATCGATGATAGCCGGTGGATTTTTCATCAATTCCCGAGCGGTGATCTTGGTATATAACGACTGGTCGAACATCACCGGACGAAGATCGTCCAATAAAATGATTCCTTGTAGCTCCCGTGTTTCTTTGTGTACAATGGGGAAGATATTTCGATTCGATTTTACAACGGCATTGTGAACGATCTCACCCAGTGTCATATCTGAATAAATGATCACAAAATTTGTCTCGACCACAGTTTTTATATCCATCAAGGTTAATACAGCGTGATCCTTGTCATGGGTAATTAGATCACCACTTCGACCCAATTCCATCGCATATACGGAGTGCGGAACAAAGTATTTTGTGAGCATAAACGAAATCGCCGCCGTGATCATCAACGGGATAACGAGTTCGTAGCCACCGGTAACTTCAGCGATCAAGAATATAGCTGTGAGTGGCGCATGTAATACACCGGCCATTACTCCTGTCATTCCCACAAGGGTAAAATTACTTTCTGAAACGGGAATCCCTAATGTATTAATGATCTTTGCAACACAATTTCCAAGAATACTTCCCATAAAAAGAGTAGGTGCAAAAATACCACCTACGCCACCGGCACCAAAGGTTAAAGCACTTGCGATGATCTTGAAAAATACAAGCCCGCCTAACAGGGCAATGACGGTCCAGACATTGGTTACATCCAGATTAAGGATATTGTTATGCAACGCTTTTTCCGGGTTTCCTTGAACAAGATCATTGATAATATCAAACCCTTCCCCGTACAACGGAGGTATGAGATACACCAATACTCCTATCCCTATTCCACCAATTAGCAAACGCTTTGTCGGGGAAGCTATTTTTTCAAAGAATTTCTGAAAACGTTCATAAGTCCGCGTAAAATAGATAGAAACAAAACCCGCAATTATACCTAAAAGTATGTAGAGTGGTATGTCGCCGATAACAAATTTATCTTCTATGTTGAAAGGCAAAAGGATATCATCTCCGAAGAAGAAATAAGATGTTACGATGGCCGAAACAGAAGCCAGCAACAGTGGGATTAACGAAAATAGTGTAAGATCCAGGCTAAAAACCTCTATAGCAAATATAATGGCAGCAATGGGTGCTTTAAAAATGGCTGCGATTGCCCCGGCAGCCGCACAGCCGATGAGCAAGGTACGGGTGGGTTGATTTAAATGCAACAATCTGGAAAGGTTTGAACTTATTGCGGCTCCGGAAGCAACGGTGGGCCCTTCCAGCCCAACCGATCCGCCAAAACCAACGGTAATAGGCGCTGCTATTAAGCTACCATACATTTGAAATCGTTCCATGAAACCTTTTTTCTTGGAAATGGCATATAAGGTGGCCGGAATGCCATGTGCCGGCTGAACTTTGATAATAAATTTCACAATAAGATAGACCAACACTAAACCGATGATCGGAAAGACGAAATAAAACGCGGTGTGGTATTCTTGTATTAAGTTACCTTCCAGTAATAGTTGGATGAAATGCGTGCCATTTTTAATTACAACAGCTACCAATCCTGCCAAAAAGCCAACCACCATACTTAAAATAAAAACGAATTGCTTGTGCGATATATGTTTTAACCGCCAGATAAGAAATCTAGTGAGTAATGTTCGTTTTTTGGTTGGCATAATTTATTAGCGAATCATAAAATCCCACTTTAGCAGGATCTTAAAGTTACGGTTTTATACGCAGTTGTAGGTTCAATTCATCCAATTGCGTTTGATCGATCGCTGCGGGCGCATCGATCATAACATCCCTCCCCGAATTGTTTTTAGGGAAGGCGATAAAATCTCGAATGGTTTCTTGCCCTCCAAGGATAGCGACCAATCGATCCAATCCGAAGGCAATTCCGCCATGTGGAGGTGCGCCATATTGGAACGCATCCATCAAGAAACCAAATTGCGCTTTGGCTTCTTCGGGTGTAAAACCCAGGTAATCAAACATCTTGGCCTGAGTTTCTTTCTTATGGATACGTATGGAACCTCCACCTATTTCATTACCATTCAATACAAGATCGTAGGCATTTGCTTTTACATCGCCGGGATTGGTTTTTAACAATTCCATCTGCCCAGGTCTTGGGGAAGTAAAAGGATGATGCATCGCATGATATCGTTTGGTTTCTTCGTCCCATTCCAACAAAGGGAAATCGATGACCCAAAGCGGTGCAAATTCATCAGGATTTCTCAAGCCCAATGTTTCAGCTAGTTCCATTCGCAAAGCACTCAATTGGGTGCGTACTTTAGAAGTTTCTCCGGAAAGTATACAAATTAGATCTCCTTTTTGTGCTCCGGTTACTTGAGCCCATTGTGCAAAATCTTTTTGATCGTAAAACTTATCTACGGAAGATTTATAGCTTCCATCCATATTGCAACGACAGTATACCATTCCCAAAGCTCCTACCTGTGGCCGTTTTACCCAGTCGATGAGCTTGTCTATTTCTTTGCGACTAAAGCTGTTCCCCCCGGGAATAGCAATCCCTACTACCAATTCGGCCTGGTTGAACACATTAAAATCCTTGTGTTGTATAACCGCATTGAGCTCACCAAGCTCCATTCCAAATCGAATATCCGGTTTGTCCGTCCCGTATCTCTGCATTGCTTCGTCGTAAGTCATTTTCGGGAATTCTCCTATTTCAACACCCTTGATCTCTTTTAATAAATGACGTATCAAGCCTTCAAAGGTATTGAGGATATCATCCTGCTCCACAAAGGCCATTTCACAGTCAATTTGAGTGAATTCGGGTTGCCGGTCTGCCCGAAGATCTTCATCACGGAAGCATTTTACAATTTGAAAATATTTATCCATTCCGCCCACCATCAACAATTGCTTAAAAGTTTGCGGCGATTGAGGAAGAGCATAGAACTGACCTTTGTTTACGCGGCTTGGGACCACAAAATCACGAGCACCTTCCGGGGTGGATTTTATTAAATAGGGTGTTTCTATTTCTATAAAGCCTTCATTAGAAAGATATGAACGCACGGCCATAGTCACTTTATGGCGGAAAACGAGGTTTTCCCGGACCGGATTTCGGCGAATGTCCAGATAGCGATATTTCATTCTAAGTTCTTCGCCTCCATCGGTATTATCTTCAATAGTAAAGGGAGGGGTTAATGATTCATTCAGAATAGTTATTTCGGAAACTAAAATTTCGATATCTCCGGTAGGAATATCAGGATTTTTGGACTCTCGCTTTATCACGGTTCCCGTGACTTGGATCACAAATTCACGCCCTAATTTTGAGACTGTTTCTAATATCTCCTCAGAAGTACGCTCTTCGTCAAAGATCAGTTGAGTAATCCCATATCGGTCTCTAAGATCCACCCAGACCATAAAGCCTTTGTTTCTCGTTTTTTGTACCCATCCGGCCAGGGTTACTGTCTTATTTTTGTCTTCGATTCGGAGTTCTCCGTTGGTATGCGTTCTGTACATTTCTATTTTATTCAGAAGGAAGATGCAAATTTATAAAGATTAAAGGGGATAACCTTATTTTTTTAATAGTTACTG
>SMXJ01000130.1 GCA_004356305.1 Bacteroidota bacterium
CTACAAAAAACCCTCCCGGAAGCCCAAAGTAAATTGGTAACCATCACGGGAGGGTCTCATAACAATCTGATAAACTTCGCCGAATACCAACAAGGAATTCGAGCGCTGCTATTAGATTGACGAGGGCTAATTAGTTGATCGTTTTTCTATTCGTTGTTATTTTCATCGTCGTTATTACCCTTCAACTTCGCTTTGTTTTTGGTTTCTTTAGCTGTAACAGATTTGTTTTTTTCCGCGGCTTTGGTCTTTCCCGTAAGCGAGGCGTTATTAGTGCCTTCCTTATAATCCAATTTAGCAGCGGTATTACTTCGTGCAGACTCGGTGTTCACCGCATCGGTTGATCCCGTATAGGCTGCCTTTTTATCAGCAACTTTCGTCTTATCCTCTTTAACTTTTTGAGAATCTGAATAGGATGCTTTTGCTTTCTTCTCTACTTTTTTCACGGTGATCGTCGTATCATCCAACGATGGAGTGTCCTGGGCTTGAACTAATAAGCTTGAGAATGCAATAGCGCAAAGAGTAAAAATTATTTTCTTCATAAAAGTATTTTAAATTAATTATGGAAAGCAAAGTTAGTAATTATTTTTCTTTTTTCTGAGTTTAACGATGCCTTTACCTCTTCTTTCAAGTTGTTCCCTGTTCTTCTCCATAGCTTCCATCCGTTCTTTTTCTTTTTGTTCATACATTTTTCGTCGCTCTGCCTCTCTGGCTTTGGCTTCCTCAATTGATGCTTGCAGTTCATCTTCCTGACGTTTTTTTTCAGCCTCGATCAAAGCCTCATTTTTTTCGTCGATAGTTACTTCTTCCATCACGACATTTTTAGTGACCGTTTGCACGGTTTTTTCTTTGAAATCACTATCCTCAGATCTGTAATCCTTATTTTTGTCTTCTTTTTCTATCAGAATTATGGTGCCGTCTGTTTGCCGGACCTCTTCGACTTCCTTCACCGTCACTTGGCTGCCTTCCTTCGTTACCACCCGTGTAGTGGTGGTAACTGTTTCTATAGTCTTTTTTTCCTGCGCCTGAATGGTACAGATCAAAGTGGAAAAAATACACAGAGTAAACGCAAATTTTTTCATAATATAATTGTTAAAATCTTTGGAGCTTAGTAAAAATAAGCAATATCAATGACTTTTAAAAGAAGTCAAATAAATAATTCCTTATTCCCTGATAGATATTCTATCAATCCGCTTATATATGATATTTGATTTGCGACATGGTAAATACGCGGTATAAATGAAGTGGGTTGGAATGGTGAAAATGTGCAGTTATCTCTTATATTTGCAACCGCTAAGAAAAATTCGCAGTTTTTTAAATTTTCAGAAAGAATGAAGGCAGGAATCGTAGGAATGCCCAATGTGGGTAAATCCACTTTATTTAATTGTTTGTCCAATGCCAAAGCGCAAAGTGCCAACTTTCCGTTTTGTACCATCGAGCCCAATATAGGGGTGGTAATTGTACCGGACCATCGTTTGGAGAAATTGGAAGAATTGGTCAATCCCGAACGTGTATTGCCTGCCACCGTGGACATTGTAGATATAGCAGGATTGGTAAAAGGTGCCAGCGAGGGGGAAGGTTTGGGGAATCAGTTCCTCGGAAACATTCGGGAAACCGATGCCATTTTACACGTTTTA
The DNA here is from genome assembly GCA_004356305.1 of Bacteroidota bacterium. Taxonomy (GTDB): domain Bacteria; phylum Bacteroidota; class Bacteroidia; order Flavobacteriales; family Flavobacteriaceae; genus Aureisphaera. The sequence continues at coordinate 1,635 of SMXJ01000130.1, forward strand.
CGCTGTTTTGATAATGACAATATTGCACATGTAGATGGTAGCATTGACCCTGTTCGTGATAAGGAGATCATCGATATTGAACTTCAACTGAAGGATCTTGAGACCGTTGAGAATCGTCTGGAAAAAGTATTTCGGGCGGCCCGCACCGGAAATAAAGAAGCCTTGAATGAGCAGAAAGTATTGATTAAGGTGAAAACCGGACTTGAAGGTGGTAATTCTGTTCGTGCCATTGACCTAACTGAAAGTGAACGCGAAGAATATACCGATCCATTACTGTTTATCACGGACAAACCGGTGATGTATGTTTGCAATGTAGATGAAAACGCGGCAGCTACAGGGAACGATTATGTAGAAAAAGTCAGGGCCAGCGTTGCGAATGAGAAAGCCGAAGTATTGGTGCTGGCCGTGAGTACCGAAGCCGAGATCACCGAACTGGGTACCTATGAAGAACGCCAAATGTTCCTCGAAGACCTGGGATTGGATGAGCCGGGATCGGCCAAACTTATCAGAAGCGCTTACCGCTTATTGAAGTTGCAAACTTATTTCACCGCCGGTGAAAAAGAAGTTCGCGCGTGGACCATTCCTGTGGGTGCAACAGCTCCTCAGGCCGCCGGAGTTATCCATACCGATTTTGAAAAAGGTTTCATTCGAGCCGAAGTAATAAAATACCACGACTTTGCGAATTATGGTAGTGAAGCCAAAGTTCGCGAGGCAGGGAAACTGGGCATAGAAGGCAAGGAATACATCGTTCAGGATGGCGATGTGATGCATTTCCGTTTCAATGTGTAGTTTTTTGTAGTGTTAATATGTTGATTTGTTGATTCGTATCTCGTGCTTCCGACTTCTGTCCTCACACTTCAACCACCACTGTTATTCTCCATTTAATACGTAAATTGCTGAAATGAATCGAACTGGAAAAGTAGTTTTATCCATTACTGCATTTGCACTCGTTCTAGAATTTATTTTACTCAAGGAGCTTCCTTTTTTTTGGGATGGGATCAGTAAGGCCTATCGTGCTGACTGGATCTATACGCACCACTTTTCATCGCTCATAGTTCCCACTGAATTCAACTCGGGTCATCCGCCCTTATGGATCACGCTCATCGCCCTTTTCTGGACCTTATTCGGGAAAACCGTATGGGCGGCGAGATTACTTCTGTTGTTGATAAATCTGGGGACGTTCTACCAGTTATTTCTGCTATGTAAAAAGAGTTTTGTCCCCGGAGTTTCACTGTTGTTTTTCTTACTGGTCGCTATAGATCCCACACTTATAGCTCAAACCACCATATTGAACAATGATATGCTTTTATTGTTCTTTGTGTTGTTGGGACTCAATTCTTTGCTCATACATAAATGGGGATGGTACACACTGGCAATAATCGGTTTGCTGCTCACCAATCTTAGGGGTATCTACTGTGTGATCTCTTTTGGAGCGATTCATTTCCTGTGGGTTCGTTATGCCGAATTGGCCTATGACAGAAAGATGTTACGAGCTTATTTCACCGGAAGTGTTGTTTTCATTGGCTTTTTGTTCGTTCAATACAGTGAATTAGGATGGATCCTGATCTCCAAAAACGAGAACTACGCAGCACATAGAGAAATCGTCGGATTCGCGAGAGTAGCGAAGAATGCGGCGGCCTATGTCAAAAATCTTCTCGATTTCGGGCGGGTATTCCTATGGATCCCTTTTGGAATTATACTGGTATCGATTTTTAAAAACAAGAACCGTCAACTATCGCGAAGTTCAAAACGGATCTTCATTGCCTTAACCGTGTTCACTCTGGTATTCTTCTTCGGATTTGTTCCCTTTAACAACCCGATGGGCCCCCGTTATTTAATGATCTGTTTTATATTGGCCTGCATACTGTTCATCAACTTATTGTTCGGTAGTCATATTAAGGAATCACTGAGAAAAGGGTTGGTAGCTCTAATTGTATTGGCTTTTATCACGGGTCACTTTTGGATCTATCCGGCCATTATTTCTCAAGGCTGGGATAGCAGTTTGGCCTATCTCAACTATTTTTCAGAAGAAAAAAAAATGCTGACCTATATTTCCGAAGAAAATATTCCTATCGATGAAATAGGAACACATCTGCCTTTAAACAGTAAACACATGGCAACCATCGGGGCTACGGAAAAATTCGATCCGCCTTTTGCGGTTCCCGACCTCAATACAAACAGGTACTTTCTTTTCTCCAATGTTGAAAACCGAACCAAGGATGACGGCATTAAAATATTGCGAACAGAGTGGAAAGAAATAGTCACCTATTCACGGATGGGCGTATTCCTGACCTTGTATGAGAATCCTGAAAAAATAGATTAGAGCTCTCTGAAAGAGTCTACCATAAAATAGAAAGTTTCTTTGTACGCTTCTTCAGAGCTTCCTAAGGTCCATGTCATGATCATATAGACGTTGTTCCGTCCTTCTACAAAGGTCATTATATAGAAAATATCAGAATCGACATCTGCCACACGGCCTGTAAATTCAACCTGTTCGGCATCCATTCCATCGATGGTAAGTCGCTTAGGTACATCCAGATTGATCACGTCCAGCCTTTCCATAAAATAGTCGAGTTGAATTTTTCTATAATTCCCAATGGTGGATAAAGAGCTGTCATACTCACCGAACTCTTCATATGCCTCCACAAAACCCGATCTGTCCTCATCGATGATCGCCAGATAGGTTTCTCTGTATGTATTCTGAAATTGCATGGAGGCGTCCACATTCAGATCGCTTACTTTTTTCATATATTTTGGAACCGAGATCTCATAAAGCCCGGATGCAGATTCAGTAGTAAAATCGGATGACTTCAGATCATCTGCTTTTTTCGCACCAATTCCTCCACAGGAATACAATAAAAATAACAGTCCTAAAGTTGATAAGAGGGAGATAGATTTCTTCATGATTAAGCGATTGAAAATTGGATAGTATTCAAGATATGTATTTCTGAGATCATCAGAGACAAAGCAAGGATGTTTTCTTAACAATTTGCTGCATTTTTTGTTAATTACTTTAGTGAAGTTAGGTTTTAATTTTTAGACCTAAATTCTATCTTAGCCAAGATACAACCTACGTTTATGGCAAAAGCACAATATACCGAAGATAATATACGCTCTCTCGATTGGAAGGAGCATATTCGAATGCGCCCGGGGATGTATATTGGAAAATTAGGGGATGGTTCGTCTCCCGATGATGGTATTTATGTTTTGTTGAAGGAGATCATCGATAATTGCATCGATGAGTTTGTGATGGGTGCCGGAAAAACCATCGAGATCCGTATCAAGGACAAAGAAGTGAAGGTGCGCGATTATGGGCGTGGCATTCCATTGGGGAAGTTGGTCGATGTAGTTTCAAAGATGAATACCGGTGGGAAGTATGATTCCCGTGCATTTAAGAAGGCGGTTGGATTGAACGGGGTGGGTGCCAAGGCAGTGAATGCTCTTTCTACTTATTTCAAGGTTGAATCGATACGTGATAATAAACTGAAATCGGCCGAGTTCTCAGTTGGGGAACTTACCGATAGTCCCGAGCCGGAGGAAAGTACGAAACGCAAAGGGACCATGGTTACCTTTATTCCGGACGAAAGTATTTTTAAGCACTATAAATTCCGAAGTGAGTATGTACAGAAAATGCTTCGCAACTATGTGTATCTCAATCCGGGACTTACCATCGATTTCAATGGGGAAAAGTTTTATTCGGAAAACGGGCTAAAAGATCTGCTGGAAGACAATATGTCACAGGAAGACATGTTGTATCCTATCATTCATTTGAGGGGAGACGATATAGAGGTCGCAATAACCCACAGTAAAACCCAGTATAGTGAGGAATACCACAGTTTTGTCAATGGACAGAATACCACTCAGGGAGGTACGCACCATGCGGCTTTCAGGGAAAGCCTTGTGAAAACGATTCGCGAGTTCTACGGAAAAAATTACGATGCCAGTGATATACGTAAGTCCATTGTATCTGCGATCAGCATAAAAGTGATGGAGCCCATTTTTGAGAGTCAGACAAAGACCAAGCTCGGTTCTACCGAAATGGGGGAAAATTTTCCAACGGTAAGAACTTATATCAACGACTTCATCAAGACACAGTTGGATAATTACCTGCATAAGAATCCGGAGATCGCTGAGAAGATCCAGAAAAAGATCGTTCAGGCTGAAAAGGAACGAAAGGAACTTAGTGGAATAAGAAAACTGGCACGTGATCGCGCGAAGAAGGCAAGTCTTCATAATAAAAAATTACGCGATTGCCGTATTCATTTGGGGGATCTTAAGAATGAGCGTAGTCGGGAAACCACTTTGTTCATTACCGAGGGAGATTCGGCCAGCGGAAGTATCACCAAAAGCCGGGATGTGAATACACAGGCTGTCTTCAGCTTAAAGGGAAAACCCCTGAATAGTTACGGGTTAAGTAAAAAGATAGTCTATGAAAACGAGGAATTCAATTTATTACAAGCTGCCTTGAATATCGAGGATTCGATGGAAGATCTGCGCTATAATAACATCGTGATAGCCACAGATGCCGATGTGGATGGTATGCATATTAGGTTATTGCTCATCACGTTTTTCCTGCAATTCTTTCCCGAACTGATCAAGGAGGGACATCTTTATATTTTACAGACGCCATTATTCCGTGTACGAAACAAAAAGGACACCATCTATTGTTATTCTGAAGAGGAACGGGTGGCAGCTATCGAGAAACTGAAGCCCAAACCGGAGATCACGCGTTTTAAAGGGTTGGGTGAAATTTCGCCTGACGAGTTCCGACATTTTATAGGTGACGACATACGTCTGGACCCGGTAATGTTGGACAAATCGATGAGTATTGAGCAATTATTGAAATTCTATATGGGTAAGAACACACCCGAGAGACAAGAATTTATCATCAATAATCTGAAGGTTGAACTGGATAAAGTAGAGGAGTAGGTAGACGTGAGATATTAGATATGAGATATGAGTATTGAGTAAACAAAAGATAGCTTGAAGTAAAAGAGAAATTCCTCCATGCACTTTGTGCCTGCTTTGTGTCCTTTGCGGTAAAACACTAACAAAGTTGAGGTAATGAATTTATAATAATAGGACGACAGGAAATTAATGAGTGAAGAACCCGGACATAATAACGAAGAAGAACTAAATCAAGACCCCGGATCGAAAGAGGAAAGAGGCGATGGTTCCTCATTCGTTCCAAATTCGGCGGACACAGGAGAAACCATCAAGCGGGTTACCGGGATGTACCGGGATTGGTTTTTGGACTATGCCAGCTATGTTATACTGGAGCGTGCCGTACCAGCCATAGAGGATGGTTTTAAACCGGTGCAACGACGCATCATGCATTCGATGAAGGATCTGGATGACGGACGGTACAATAAGGTAGCGAACATTGTAGGTCATACAATGCAGTACCATCCCCATGGTGACGCGAGCATTGCCGATGCCATGGTGCAAATTGGCCAAAAGGACTTGCTGATAGACACCCAGGGAAACTGGGGTAACATTCTCACAGGTGATCGCGCGGCTGCTTCCAGATACATTGAGGCACGTCTTTCTAAATTCGCTTTGGAAGTTGTCTATAATTCAAAAATAACCGGATGGCAGGCTTCCTATGATGGGAGAAGAAAAGAGCCCATAAATCTTCCCGTGATGTTTCCGATGTTATTGGCACAGGGCGCTGAAGGTATCGCGGTTGGATTATCGACCAAGGTGTTGCCCCATAATTTTATCGAATTGATCGATGCCTCCGTCAAACATTTACAGGGGAAACGCTTTCAATTGATACCCGATTTCCCTACCGGGGGGATCATGGATGCAACCAACTACAATGACGGTCTGCGAGGGGGAAAGATTCGAAGTCGGGCGCGAATGAATCAGCTGGATAAGAATACCCTGGTAATTACCGAAGTACCTTTTGGGACTACTACCACTTCTTTGATAGACTCCATTTTGAAAGCCAACGAAAAGGGGAAAATAAAGATCAAAAAAATTGAGGACAACACCGCTGCAGATGTAGAGATTTTAATTCGTCTGCCCGGAGGTATTTCACCGGACAAGACAATCGACGCACTGTATGCCTTCACCAGTTGCGAAACATCCATTTCACCTTTGGGCTGTGTGATCGAAGACAATAAACCCTTGTTTGTAGGAGTTTCTGAAATGCTGCGACGTTCTACCGATCGTACCGTGCAATTGCTGAAAAGTGAGCTGGAGATCCAGCTAAGTGAATTGGAAGAGCAGTGGCATTTTGCCTCGCTGGAGCGAATTTTTATTGAGAATCGGATTTATCGGGACATTGAAGAAGAGGAAACCTGGAAAGGAGTCATAGCTGCGATCGATAAGGGATTAAAGCCATATATCAAACATTTGAAACGCGCGATCACCGAAGAGGATATCGAACGCCTCACCGAGATCCGCATCAAGAGAATCTCAAAATTCGACATCGATAAAGCCCAGCAAAAGATCGATTCGATAGAAGAAAAGATCGCTGTAGTAAAGCAGAACTTGAATAATTTGATCGAGTATTCCATAAACTATTTCAAGCGGTTAAAAAAAGAATATGGTAAGGGCAAGGAACGCAGATCTGAAATAAGGGTATTCGACGATATTGAGGCCACCAAAGTGGTTATTCGCAATACCAGGCTATATGTAAACAGGGAAGAAGGATTTGTAGGCACCAGCATGCGACGGGATGAATATGTTACGGATTGCAGCGATATTGACGATATTATTGTCTTTACTCAGGATGGAAATATGATGGTTACCAAAGTCGATTCTAAAACCTTCGTGGGGAAAGGTATCATCCATGTGGCTGTATTCAAAAAGAAAGACAAGCGCACCATCTATAATATGATATATAAGGATGGGGCAAGAGGGGCGACCTATGTGAAACGTTTTAATGTTACCGCTATTACCCGCGACAAAGAATACCCGCTGTCACAGGGGAAAAAGGGAAGTAAGGTATTGTATTTCACCGCTAACCCTAACGGGGAGGCTGAGGTTGTAACGGTGCTGCTGCGTCAAAGTGGAAGTATTAAAAAGCTTAAATGGGACCTCGACTTCGCCGATCTCATGGTAAAAGGTCGCGCTTCGAGAGGTAATATAGTAACCAAGTATTCGGTAAAGAGAGTAGAGCTTAAGGAAAAAGGGCTCTCTACTTTAAAGCCGCGGAAGATCTGGTTTGATGACACGGTTCAAAGGCTTAATGTAGATGGCCGGGGGGATTTGTTGGGCGAATTCACCAGCGAAGATCGCTTGTTGATCATCGATCAGAACGGAATCATTAAAACAGCGATTCCGGAGGTCACTATGCGCTTTGATGATGATATGATCGTCCTGGAGAAATGGATACCTAAAAAACCGATATCCGCTATTTACTGGGAAGGAGGTAAGGAAATATTCTATGTTAAACGATTCTTGATCGAAAATCCGGATAGGGAGGAGATGATCATTACAGATCATCCCAAATCTTATCTCGAAAAAGTGTTTGTAGACTATCGGCCGTTAGCCGAAATCGTTTTCGTGAAAGAAAGAGGGAAAGACCGTAAAGACAATATTGAGATCGATCTCGAAGAGTTTATTGCCGTAAAGGGAATTTCGGCCATGGGGAATCAATTAACCAAAGACAAAGTACTTGGGATAAATGCGATGGAACCCTTGACTTATGAGGCTCCGGAAGAAATACCTCCGGAAGAAATTGAAGTGATCGACATGGAGGCGGTTTCAGGTGAGGTTGAAAAAGATCCGAAGAAATCGGCTAAGGCTCCAAAAAAAACAAAAGATACTGAACCGCCTGCTACCGGAGAAAAAGGGCAAACCAGATTATTTTAATCGTGTTGAGGTTAAAACTCCTAAGAACATTGAGCTACTACCGAATATCGAGAAATTGTTAGAGGAACAAAACCCATCGTTGAAAAACTCCAAAGAGTGATAGTAAGAAACCTAGCTGGCTTTCAACTCCAACTCCTTATTGCTTTCTACAAAGCTTTCAATTATGTTGAAGAAATTGAGAATATCGGCATCCTCATTCTGATCGTTGATGGTCACCAAACGAATGAACTCATTTTCTTTAAAAGTACCATAGCCTACTAGCAGATATGAATTTTCATATAGAAGGGTACAGATATCACGTGCGGGGATATTCTTGTAGTTAAAACAAACCGATATGGAATCCTCAAAACTGTACAACTTATAATCAGGATGGTTGGTAACATAATCTCTCGCGATATCGGCCAATTCAAATTGCTTGTCCACAATATCGGCAAGGCCTTTGGTACCCACACTTTTCCACAAGGTCCAAAATTTCAATGCGTCGTTTCTTCGGCCACATTGCAATGAGGTCTTTCCTAAGTTGAAGTCGTCATGATCCGTTTGATACAGATAGTTGGCATCGTTGGAGAATGAGTCGTACAGATGTGTTTCATCCTTCACCAATAATAAGGAACAGGTGAGGGGAGCCCCGATCATTTTATGCGCGTTAAAACTAAAGGAATCTACCTTATGAAGACCGTCGATGAGATGTTTGTATTTTTTACTGAAGAGCACCGAACCACAGTACGCACCATCCACATGAAGCCAAAGATCATACTGATCACACACCCGGCTTATTCTTGCAATGTCATCAAAGGAACCTAAAACCGTTGTTCCGGCAGTCGCGTTTACCATCATAGGGGTACATCCGCTCTCAATATCTTCTTTGATCGTTCTCTCCAGGTGAGCAACGTCCATTTTCCCCTTATCATCCACATCAACATACCGCACGGCATCCCTTCCTATCCCGCAGAAGGAGGCGTTCTTCGGAATGCTGTAATGCGAATCGATTGAAGTGTAGACCGTCATTTTTTCATGTACACCACGATACCGGGTGCTACTGTTTTTAGCGTTGCGCGCCATGATCATACCCATGAAATTTGTCATAGAACCCCCGGAGGCAAAGGTGCCGTTGGATCTCTCGCCCCAGCCGATCATATTGCAAATTTCACGAAGGACCACTTTTTCAACACCTACCTGAGGGCCTGCTGCCTTATAGGTATACATACTGTTATTGAGTATTACCGCCAATAGATCGCCAAGAACCGCCTTTTCATTACGTCCTCCAAATAACTGATTAAAAAACGCGTTGGTAGCCGTTCTCGGGGTTTTGAACACCAATTCTCGAAGAACGGTTTTCAATTCGGATGTAGAAATAGGATCGTCGTTTAGATCCAGATCCAAGCGATCGAAAAGTTCATCGGAAGCCACAAACTCCGCTACGGGGTTATTGACTTCATCAATTAGTAAGTCTTCAACGATAGAATTAAATATAGATAGGGTTTCATTCATAGTATCAATTTATAATATTCGGGCCTACTTTTACAGCAGTGCCCTTCATTACCACATATTTCCGATTCTTCTTTTGGATCACCATAGAGTACTCGAAGGTGTATTGATCTCCATGAGTACTGATTATCTTGAATTGTACGGGTTCCTTTTCCGATTGATTCTTCGGATGTAGCTTTTTCATAACATACTCACAATCATTGATCCAACGAATGGAAAATGTATCTATTTTATTCTTAAAATAGTCTATTTCTATGGAGTCGTTACGAATGAACTTGGTTTTTAAAACCTCAGTACCCACAAGTGTTTCAAACTCGAACGTACCTGTCTTAAAGTTTGCACAGTCTCTTTCCGTATTATAGCAACTTAGTGATGTAATTAGGGGTAAAATAGATAAAATCTTCCGCATTGAACAGCTTTAGTCTGAATTTCCGAAGTTTCAAATCAATAATCCTACTCATATACCTTGAAACTCCTGTCCTTGTAAAAAATAACAATTTTTTCGATTTCCGGGTCATTTTTGGAAATTTTCTTTTTTTTATCTGAAATACGCCCGGAATTAACATCGTCGGTTTGTCGAAAAGCTGATTTTGGGATATTGTACTCTTTTTCAGAAGAAGAAGTGGAGGGGAAGTTGCCTGTTCCATTCAACAACCAATATAATCCAACTTCCGGAAATTGGTTGAGCACTTTCATAACGAAATCCAAACTGGGTTTATTTCTCCCGGAAAGCAGGTGAGAAATAGTGGAGCGGTTGAAGTCTATTTTTTCTGAAAATGCAGTGGCAGATAACCCGTAGAAATCGAGTATTTTTTGAAGCCTTTTAGCAAATTCCGTGCTGTTTACCATTGTAGAATTGAAATTCACGATATTCTTGTTACAAATGTAAATTATAGTTTGATAAAATGCAATTAATACATGGTATATCCTTCTTACATATTAAATGTATCATTCAGTTAATGAGACTTAAAATATTGATATTAAGAAGTTTCATCTGTACAAGTTGAAATTGTTAAATGACAGGTGTTACAACAATACCAAAAACCACCTTTTTGTTTACAACTGTCTACAGAAATCATTATAAAGATGGTTTACAGACGTAAACAAAGCAATGTTTACCTTTGTAACAGCAATCATTAGTTCATGGAGTTTTCTGCCTGGTATAAAGACCATTTTGAATCGCGTTTGACGGGGCGGTATATTCATACAAAACACATAGCTCCTCTCCTTGATATTTACGGACATGAATTTTCAATTTCAGTGATTGGATCATCTGAAAAGGGGAAAAATATTCATTGTATAAAAATGGGTACCGGTAAAAAAGTAGTTTTAGCCTGGTCACAAATGCACGGAAATGAATCCACTACCACCAAAGCGATTTTCGATTTTTGCAAATTTATCGCTCAAAAAAGCAGCTTTCAGGCGGAAATCGGAGAATTTCTAGATTCTTTCACTTTTTATTGCATTCCTATATTAAATCCGGATGGCGCTGAACAATATCGTCGGGAAAACGCCAATAATATCGATTTGAACCGTGATGCGAGAGAACTGTCACAGGCGGAAAGCAAGATATTGAGAAAGATATTTGAGGAATCAAGGCCTGACCTTTGTCTTAATCTCCACGATCAACGAACGATCTATAGTTTACCGGATAAAATGCCTGCTACCGTATCCTTCCTGGCACCTGCGGCCAATAAAGCACTTGATATTACTACCTCCCGTGAAACCGCGATGAAGGAAATAGTCGCGTTGTATTCGGTTTTAAGTGAACTTATTCCCGGGCAAATAGGGCGTTATGACGACTCTTTCAACGATAATTGTATGGGAGATAGTTTTCAAATGGAAGGTGTGCCTACGCTGCTTTTTGAGGCAGGCCATAGCCGGGGCGATTACCGGCGCGAGAAAAGTCGGGAGTATATCTTCTATGCATTACTCACTCTATTCGGCTTCATCACTGTTGAAAAGTCCAAAAATGCTGTAGATGCTTACTATTTGATCCCCGAAAACGAAGAAAGGTTTAAGGACGTGATCATTAGAAACGTAAAGCTGGGCGATACTGATAAAGTAACTTCCCTTGCCATTCGGTATGAAGAAGTATTGGAGAATGAACGTATACGATTGGTCCCCATACTTGATGAAATTGGTGATCTGAACGGTTTTTTCGGCCATAA
>SMXJ01000131.1 GCA_004356305.1 Bacteroidota bacterium
AATCGTTCTTTGGGAATCGCCGAAAGTGAAAAGATAAAAATAGCCGTCAAATCGCTGGGGTTGGACGATCTGAAACCCTTCCATCCGGAGAAAAAGATCATCGAATATATGTTAGCTGATGGAGAGAAAAAGCTGGTTGATCTTAAGTTGGATGACTTTGCAGATGAGACTGCGGGAGAATCTATGGCACCGGGTGGTGGTTCCATTGCTGCTTATGTAGGTACGCTAGGTGTTGCCCTGGGAACCATGGTTGCCAATTTATCTGCCCATAAAGCCGGGTGGGACAACAAATGGGAGTTCTATTCTGAGTGGGCAGAAAAAGGACAGGTGTATAAAAATAAACTCTTGCATTTGGTTGATGAAGACACCAATGCATTCAATAAAATTATTGACGGATTCAGGATGCCAAAAGGTAATGCGGAAGAAACAGAAGCCAGAAATGAGGCCATCGAAGCAGCCACGAAATACGCTACCGAAATTCCGTTTCAAGTGATGGAAACTGCTTACCATTCTATGGAAGTAATGCAGGCTATGATTAAAGATGGGTTACAAAGTTCATTGTCTGATGCAGGGGTTGGAATTCTTTGCGCAAGAACAGCGGTATTTGGAGCCTATTTTAATGTCCGTATCAACTTGAAAGATATCAAGGACAGAACCTTTGCTGATAAGATGCTAGCCAAAGCGGAAAAGATCTATCAGGCGACCCTCAAAATCGAACAGGAAACGATCGATTACATTGATAGCAAGATGTAATCCGTGTTGTACATATATTCATTCTATTCATGTCAAATACCTAAGTAACAAATATATACGAAAAATATTTGTCGGTATGTCGAATTAATTCTATATTTGAATAAGCACTTATATAATTACTTATATGGATACGATGAAATCACTGGGAGAATTAGGTATGGGCTCTCGCTTGAAGCGAATAAGTGACCTATGCATGCGAACCATTCAGCAAGCCTATGATAGGTATCAAATAGACTTCGATCCCTACCTCTTCCCTGCCTATCACAGCATTGCCAAAATGAATAGTACGACGAATACCGAACTTTGGGAAACACTTCAAACCACCCAGCCAGCGGTCACCCAAACCATCAATAAACTGCTAGTAAAAGAGCTGATCGAAATTTCTTCCGATAGCGATGACAAACGTAAAAAGAAGATCTCGCTTTCTGAAAAAGGCTCCGAACTTTACAGTCGCGTCCAGCCCATATGGCGTGCCATGGACCATGCTGTGAAGAAATATACACAAACCCCTGCTAACTCACTTATCGAGCATCTCGATCAATTTGAATCTGTGATTAAATCGGGGGAGTTTTTAGAAACCATTGTAGAAAATATGGATCACCAAAAAGAGGTAATCATAACTTCATATGACCCCCGTTATTCGAAGGTCTTTTACGACCTCAATATAGAATGGCTCGAAACCTATTTCTATGTGGAAGACTATGACAGGGAAGTGTTGAGTAATCCGGAAACCTATATACTCGATCCGGGCGGACATATCTTTTTTGCTGTTGAAAATGACGAAGCCATTGGAACGGTTGCCTTGATGAAGGCCGAAAAAGGAATCTACGAACTCTCTAAAATGGCAGTGCGTACAGACCAAATAGGAAAGAAGATCGGGCAACAGTTAATGCAATATTGTATCGATTTTGCTAAACAACATGATATTAAAAAACTGATACTCTATTCCAACACCAAATTGGAAAACGCTATTTATATCTATCGAAAATACGGCTTTATAGAGATCGACCAAGAAGTGGAAGTCCCTTATGAAAGAAGCAATATTAAAATGGAGTTGATTTTTTGAATTACTCTTAGGAACAGGAATTCGTATCTTCATAAAAATATTGAAATATGAAAAATACGGTCCTTACACTCATGCTGTTAGTCTTACTTATAGGCTGCAAATCTGATAAAAAAGATACCCTGGCCATCGATATAGCTGAAATTACTTCAGAAGAAATAACGGTCACGGAAACAGAAAATCAAAAGGAATTTGTAGTACATCCCATTTCCCACGCCACCATGGTTCTGGTTTGGGATGGCTTTACCATTTATGTAGACCCCGTTGGTGGAACGGAAGCATTCGAGGGATATCCATCTCCGGATCTTATATTGATAACCGATATCCACGGAGATCATTTAAACATAGAGACCCTTCTGGCTGTAAGTACAGATAAAGTAAAAATAATAGTGCCTCAGGCTGTGGCCGACAAACTTCCATCAAACTTTGATGCACAGGTGGATGTACTTTATAATGGTAATTTCAAGGAACGGTTTGGATTTTCCATACGAGCTATCGCCATGTATAATCTTAGAGAAGAAGCTCTTCAATATCACACTATTGGCCGTGGAAATGGATATGTGATCGAAAAAGATGGAAAACGTGTCTATATATCCGGTGATACGGAGGACATCCCCGAAATGCGCAGCTTACGGGATATCGATATCGCCTTTGTATGCATGAACCTACCATACACCATGACCGAATTACAGGCAGCACATGCCGTGGTCGATTTTAAACCCGCTATTGTTTATCCATATCACTATAGAGGAAAAGAGGGTTTCAGTGACATAAATATCTTCAAAGATTATATCAAAAAATCTTATATAGGCAATGAAATACAAGTGATAGAATTGGATTGGTATCCGGATAAAAAGTAGCCTATAACGCTATTTGAACTTCTCGAACCAAGCCAGGGTATGTGCAACCTTAGCGATCAAATTACTGGGACGCGCAGCAATATTATGAGATGCTTCCGGGATCTCGACCAGTACGGTCTCTATTTTCCGAAGTTTCAACGCATGATATAGTTGTTTCGCTTCACTCGGAGGTGTACGCAAATCGTCCATCCCTACCATCACCATCGTAGGAGTTTCAACATTTCCCACGAGCGAAATAGGTGAAAACTTCCAGTAATTTTCAAAATTTTGCCATGGTTGTCCGGGATAACGTGAGTCGGCATATCCATAGTAATTATCTGCGACCAGTGTTTTACTTATCCAGTTCATGACCGGTTTGGTCACTACGGCTGCCTTAAAACGATTTGTTTTACCAATGATCCAGGCGGTCATAATTCCACCAGCGCTTCCTCCGGTTACAAACATTCTGTCTTCATCCACCTTGCCACGTGCTAAAACCGCGTCCACTCCATCCATAACATCGTTATAATCTTCACCCGGATAATTATTATATAGCAGGTTGCCAAATTCCTCTCCATAACTCGTGCTTCCTCTTGGATTGGGGTAAAAAACAATATAGCCCGCAGCAGCATACAGTTGAATTTCCGCGGAAAAAAACGGTCCGTAGTTCAAGATCGGCCCCCCATGGTTTTCAACGATTAGCGGATATTTTTTACGTTTTTCAAAATTAGGCGGATACACTATCCAGCCTTGAATATCGCGCCCGTCCACAGAAGATTTATACCAAAATTCATCCACAACACTCATAAATTTAAAGGCCATTAGATCTTCATTCAATCCGGTTACTACTTTTGGCTCTTTGGCCTTCTTGTCTATGATGGCGACATCCGCAGGGCGATCGGTGTACGAAATTGTATAAGCGATTTTATCGTTTTTGGAAACGGTAAAACTACCACTGGCATAAGGCCTTCCCAAGGTGGTTCCTCCAACATTGTTGACTATTTCGGTTAGTTTTCCGCTTAAAGTTATATAACCCAATTTCGTTCTGCCCAAGTCGTTGTACTGTATGTAAAGACCTTTACCATCTTCCGCCCAAGCAGCCCCGGAAATACTTCTGTCCAATTTGCCAGAGATCACTCTTTTATTTTTTCCATCTATATCCATCACCTGCAGCTTACGTGTCTGGTATGTTTGAACCTTATCCTCAAATCCTATATAAGCTATCGATTTGCCGTCGGGTGAAACTTTTGGGGAACGATCAGGGCCGGGTCGGGTAGTGAGTGTTTCAACTAAACGACTACCCGTATCGATCGAGTATACTTCGCTGTTTCTAAATTCATATTCCCAATTTGGATTTCTATTCGCTGAAAAGTAAATTTTTTGACCATCGGATGCCCAGGACAGGCTCCCACCATGATTAAAGGGCCCATCTGTTAGTTGCCTCGGCGAACCTCCTTCAGAAGGAATTGTAAAGACATGTGTGAATCCGGGTTTTAAATAGCCTTTTCCATCGGCTTCGTGTTTCAATCGGTCCGTGATCCTCGGTTCTTCTGCCCATTTTGCACCTTTTGGCTTGTCGGGCATTTTGGCGAGTACAGGAGGTTTTGCATTAACTTTCATGGTAAAGGCAATTCGTCTTCCATCAGGAGACCAGGCCAGATTTGACGGACTATTTACCAATTGCGTCAGCCTGGCTACCGTACCTGTATTCGTCCAATAAACATATATTTCACTTCCCTCGCCATCACTACTTATAAAAGCAATTCGATCACCGTTGGGAGACCAACGTGCCTGACCTTCGTCGGAATCTCGCGAAGTCAATTTATGATGAATATCTCGACCATCGGTGCTCACCAACCAAAGATTTCCTTTCGAGCGATCCTTCATAATGTCGAAACCCGTTCTGCGATAGATCACATAATTTCCATCAGGAGAAATTTGCGGGTCCCCCGAATATTCCAATTGAAAAACATCCAAATATTCAAAGATGGTTTGAACCTGAGCTGAAAGTTGCAAGGTAGTTGCCAGCAATAGAAAAAGATATAACGAGTGTTTCATTTTTGATTTATTGAAAGAGATAAAGGTACTCGTTTTAAAACATATTTAATTCGAAATTACCGTCAAGATCGCATCATCAATATTCCCTCAATATTCTGTCGTAAATAATAAAAGAGCGAACTTTTATAACAGATCCAAGATTTCAATCGCCGACGTCAGCAATCTATAATTTTGATGTTCTACCGGTTCCTTAACCGTTTCATGGGCCCAGGTAGTATGAAAAGGAATATGAAATCCGTGGCCACCAATTGCCAATACAGGAAGAATGTCACTCTTAACCGAGTTGCCCACCATCAAAAACTCGTTAGGCGCTATATCCAAATGATCGACCAGCTTTTGATATTGTTTTTCCGATTTATCGGAAACTATTTCAATATGATGAAAATAGGACTCCAAACCTGATTTTATAAGTTTGCGTTCTTGATCGAGCAAATCTCCTTTGGTCGCCATCACCAGACGGTATTTTTGAGACAGCGTCTTTAAAGTCTCCTCTACACCATCCAGAAGCTCAACAGGTGAGTCCAACATGATCTTCCCTCGGGCGATTATAGTTTCAATCACAGAAATCGGAACCATTCCATCTGAAAAGTCGATGGCCGCTTCGATCAATGATAATGTGAATGGCTTAATTCCGTAGCCATATAACGGAAGATTTTTCATTTCCATTTCGAAAAGCATCTGATTGCATTTTTCTTCGGAAAGATAATCATGCATCAATACGCAAAATTCCATTTCCGCCTCCCTAAACAGTGTTTCATTTACCCAAAGGGTATCATCTGCATCGAAGGCGATAGCTTTTATTTTAGTGAGTGGCATGGCGGTGATGAAAATTTTGTCACAATCATTTGTAAAAATATAAAACTCCAATGTTTTAATTCGAAAGACACTGCAAACTTTATGGAGATATCGCCCGAAAGTGTTAAAGTGAGTAGATACCGGCTGAGGAAAAAGTTGGAATTGGAGAGGAGTGATAATTTGGCGAACTATATCGATAAATTCTAACAGGCTTCTCTATCTACATTTATCTGATCAATTTTTTGTATTTGATCCGTTTTGGTATTAAATCCCTACCCAGGCGTTTCTTTTTGTTCTCTTCATAGTCGCTAAAGCTTCCTTCGAAAAAATACACCTGGCTATCCCCTTCAAAAGCAAGGATGTGTGTACAGACCCTATCCAGAAACCAACGGTCATGACTGATCACCACGGCGCAACCGGCGAAATTCTCAAGTCCGTCTTCGAGAGCTCTAAGTGTATTGATATCCAAATCGTTGGTAGGTTCATCCAGTAATAAAACATTTCCTTCCTCCTTTAAGGTCATCGCGAGATGCAAACGGTTCCGCTCCCCACCTGAAAGCATGGATACTTTTTTATTCTGTTCACTTCCGTTAAAGTTAAACCGGCTTAAATACGCCCGGGAGTTCACTTGTCGGCCGCCCATCATAATGAGTTCCTGCCCATCACTGAAGTTTTCCCATATGGTCTTGTTCGGGTCAATATTTGAGTGTGCCTGATCCACATAGGCGATCTTCGCGGTCTCCCCTACTTTAAAATCTCCCTTATCCGGCTCGATCTCATCCATGATCATTTTGAAAATAGTTGTTTTACCGGCGCCGTTTGGACCGATTAATCCTACGATTCCCGCCTGTGGAAGGGTAAAATTAAGATCCTCATACAGCAACTTATCTCCAAATGCTTTGGATACATTTATCGCCTCGATCACATTCGTTCCCAAACGAGGGCCGTTCGGGATATATATTTCGAGTTTATCATCCAACTTCTGTTGGTCCTGGCTCATTAATTTTTCATAATTCTGAAGTCTTGCTTTTTGTTTGGATTGTCTCCCTTTCGGAGCCATTCGCACCCACTCCAGTTCACGCTCCAGGGTTTTTTGACGCTTGCTCGCTTGTTTTTGCTCTTGTGCAAGTCGCTTTGATTTTTGATCCAGCCATGAGGAATAATTCCCTTTCCAGGGGATTCCCTCTCCTCTATCGAGTTCTAAGATCCACCCCGCAACATTGTCTAAGAAATAACGGTCGTGCGTGACAGCGATCACTGTACCCTTGTACTGCAATAAATGATGCTCCAACCAATGTACACTTTCCGCATCCAAATGGTTAGTAGGCTCATCGAGTAACAGAACATCCGGTTCCTGTAGCAACAATCTGCACAATGCGACACGACGACGCTCTCCACCCGAAAGAACCTTGATGGGAGTATCACCCTCCGGGGTCCGCAAAGCATCCATCGCGATCTCCAATTTAGTATCTAGTTCCCAGGCATTGCTGGCATCGATCTCATCCTGCAATTTGGCTTGCTTATCCATTAACTTCTGCATCTTATCAGGATTCTCATAGACTTCCGGAAGGCCGAACATATCATTGATTTTATTGTATTCATTCAGAACGTCTACCACTTCCTGTACTCCTTCCTTCACGATCTCGATCACCGTTTTATCATCATCCAGTTGAGGTTCCTGTTCGAGATAGCCTACCGTATAACCCGGCGCAAAAACCACGTCGCCCTGATGGTTCTTCTCCATTCCCGAAATGATCCTTAACAAGGTTGATTTACCACTTCCATTAAGGCCTAAAATCCCGATTTTAGCACCGTAGAAAAAACTCAGATAAATATTTTTTAAAACAGGTTTTTGTGCGCTTTGGTAGGTTTTGGAAACCCCGGACATGGAGAAAATCACTTTTTTATCGTCAGACATCTTTGGCTATAAGTTGAACGTTAGTAACTGGAACAGGAAGTTGGTGGTATAGGTTAAACACGTCCGTTAAGAGCGTTGAAGACCCAGGCAATGGCGAAGAAACCAATCCCTACAGAAGCAAATCCCCATCCGGCCACATCGTCATATCGAAAAGCTCCCAAAGCAATTAGCCCGCAACCAACTAATATCATTATAAAAGTTGCCCAGGCAAGTACTGTATTTTTATTCATTCCCATAAGTTTAGTTTTTATTCGTTCTTCAGATATTTCCTAAGAAAAAGAGACTCCTCATCAAACGCCTTGAAATGTGGTCACATATCTTCGTTTATATTTGACCTGCAACCGTCCTCTTTCGCCAAAGCTTTGAAGACCGAAAGCAAATATCGGTAATTAATCGTAGATTTCAGTATTCATAATAACACACTTTTGTATTTTTGGGGAAACACTTTGCCAAAATGGATATTAGCTTCAATAAAAACGAAGATCACAATAAACTATTACTTTCAGAATTACGTCGAAAACTAGCCAAGGTAAAATTAGGCGGAGGCGAAAAACGCATCGAAAAACATCACGCCAAAGGGAAGATGACCGCACGGGAGCGTATCTCCTATTTGCTCGATGACAAAAAACCATCTATTGAAATTGGTGCATTCGCCGGTGAAGACATGTACACTGATCATGGTGGATGCCCTAGTGGCGGCGTGGTTGTAAAAATAGGCTATGTACAGGGTAAGCAGTGCATTGTTGTGGCAAATGATGCCACGGTCAAAGCAGGAGCCTGGTTTCCGATCACCACCAAGAAAAACCTTCGCGCGCAGGAAATTTCCATTCAAAACAGACTCCCTATAATTTACCTGGTCGATAGTGCCGGAGTGTACCTCCCTATGCAGGATGAAATTTTCCCGGATAAGGAACATTTCGGACGAATTTTTCGCAATAACGCCGTGATGAGCAGTATGGGGATCAATCAGATCGCAGCCGTAATGGGTAGTTGTGTTGCAGGAGGCGCTTACCTTCCCATTATGAGCGATGAGGCACTGATAGTAGATAAAACCGGGAGTATTTTCCTCGCGGGAAGTTATCTGGTAAAGGCAGCAATTGGAGAAAGTGTCGATAATGAAACCCTGGGTGGTGCAACAACACATTGTGAAATCAGTGGTGTAACCGATTACAAAGCAAAGGATGACAAAGATGCGCTTGATAAGATCAAGAAGATCGTTTCTAAAATTGGTGACTATGATCAAACCGGATACAATAGAATAAAGGGCGAGAAACCCCTGGAAAAACCGGAAGAGATATTAGGCATACTTCCCAAATCCAGGGCCGATCAATATGATATGCGTGAGATCATAAAACGTTTGGTCGATCATAGTGAATTCGAAGAATATAAAGAAGGATTTGGTAAAACCGTGCTAACAGGTTACGCCCGGATAGATGGCTGGGCGGTTGGAATTATTGCCAACCAGCGTACCATGGTGAAGACGAAGAAAGGTGAAATGCAATTCGGTGGGGTTATCTATAGCGATAGTGCAGATAAAGCCACTCGTTTTATCGCCAATTGCAATCAAAAGAAAATTCCGTTGGTGTTTTTGCAGGATGTTACGGGTTTTATGGTTGGCAGTAAAAGTGAGCATGGTGGTATTATAAAAGACGGTGCAAAAATGGTGAATGCCGTTAGTAATAGTGTGGTTCCTAAATTTACGGTAATTATCGGTAATTCCTATGGTGCGGGCAACTACGCCATGTGCGGAAAAGCCTATGATCCAAGACTTATCGTTGCCTGGCCCAGTGCAGCGTTAGCCGTAATGAGTGGCGACACCGCAGCCAAGGTATTGCTCCAAATAGAAACGGCGTCGCTAAAAAAAGAAGGCTCCACTATTTCCGAAGAAAAAGAAAAAGAGCTTTACGATAAAATTAAAGCGCGTTACGACGATCAAATTTCTCCCTACTATGCTGCGGCCAGAATTTGGACAGATGCTATTATCGATCCGTTGGATACGCGCACCTGGATCTCCATGGGAATTGAAGCTGCCAATCATGCGCCCATTGAGAAACCTTTTAATATGGGAGTGATACAGGTGTAAATGAATTCTACTAACACTAAACAATCCTGGCATATAATCTTCCTGCTTATCTTATCCGGTGAAGCGGTTTTTATTTTGCCTTTTGTCCTTGCCAGAGTGTTTCGGCCAACAGTGCTCGATGTGTTTCAGTTAACAAATTTACAACTGGGTACCTGCTTCTCTGTCTACGGAATTGTTGCGCTGCTTTCATATCTTTTCGGAGGTCCTTTAGCCGACAGGTTTCAACCCGGAAAATTGATCGCGATTGCCCTGTTTTTAACAGCCCTTGGTGGGATCGTTATGGCCTCGTATCCTTCGTATTTTGTCTTGAAGGTATTATATGGCTACTGGGGATTCACCACCATTTTTCTCTTTTGGGCCGCCATGATAAAGGCCACGCGTGTATGGGGAGGCCTTAACTCTCAGGGAAAGGCGTTTGGGTTTTTAGACGGCGGCCGGGGCCTGGTAGGTGCCGCATTCGGGTCGATGGGGGTTCTGATCTTTTCCATTTTTATCGTGGGAGAAATTACGGAGGCAAGTATGGCAGATCGAAAGGAAGCTTTTAAGTATGTCCTTTTAGTATCCTCGGGAATTGTTGCTTTTATAGGGATCTTAGTATGGTTATTTCTGAAACCAAAGGCCGAGGAAGAAAGCCGAGTACAGTTGCAGCGAATTTCAGTAAAACACATACGCACCGTATTGAAGATTCCGGCGGTTTGGCTGTTAATGATCATAATTTTATGTGCCTATGTGGGTTATAAGATCACCGATATATTCTCGCTTTATGCTAGAGAAGTAATGTTGTATGATGAAGTAAAATCTGCAAAGGTGGGAACATTTTTGCTCTATATTCGCCCTGTGGTTGGTATTCTTATCGGATTTATCGCAGATCGTTCCCGAACCACACTTTGGCTCATCATCAGTTTTGTGATCACCATATTGGGAGCACTCTTATTTGCATCGGGTATCATTGAACCCGATAGCAGCTCCTTATTTTTTATATCCATTTTAATAACCGCCACCGGAGTGTATGCTATACGGTCGCTGTACTTTGCCACCATGCAGGAGGGGTATATTCCTTTGATGCTTACGGGTACAGCGGTTGGTTTAATTTCACTGGTGGGATATACACCCGACATCTTTGCGGGACCTGCTATGGGTTACTTGCTGGATAACTCTCCGGGGGAACCGGGACATCAACAGGTCTTTGTCATGCTCGCGGTTTTTGCTTTTGTTGGACTGATCGCTTCGGTCATTTATTATCGACTGCCCTTCGGAAAAAAAGCGTCTCTGTTGTGACTAAAATCTGTAGGTTCTGAGTTCTGATTTTTTTTTAAAATTTCCTCATATCGTTAAAAATAAGTACCTTTTGACATACAATCAAACCAATTTTAGTCATGGGAGTTATAAAATCTTTAAACAAATGGGCAAATGCACATACTTATTATCCTATTGATATTATACGTGTTGCCCTGGGTGTTTTCCTCGTAATTAAAGGTGTTAATTTTATGGGAAACACCGTGCAACTCTTGGAAGTAATCAAACCTATGAGAAGCGTGATTGGAGAAATGATGGCCATTCATTATGTGGCGCCGGCTCACTTTCTTGGAGGGATACTTATAGCCTTTGGCCTGTTGACACGGTGGGCCGTCATCGCACAATTGCCCATTTTGGTGGGTGCGGTGATCATCAATTTTTCCGGTGAGATGAATACCAACAATCTTATCTTGTCATTAACGGCCCTCGTACTTTGTATTTTCTTTGCATTTTATGGCTCCGGAAAACATTCGATAGATAAATTTTTCAAAATGCAGCAGTAGGTAAAACCTACCAGCTAATTGGTTTGATGGCTTCTTGCCTGCCATTCACATATCGAAAGCCATCTTTACCATAGAAACCGGCTTCTTCAAGCATGATTCGAACGTCCTTTTTCCATGGTTCAATGGTCACAGTGGTATTGAGCTCGATAGCGTACACCGTGTTGTAATGAAGCGGGTAATCACCGTTCACCGGCACACCTCGCTGTGAATCCCACATTCCAAAGGTTGTTCCCGAACTGTGGCCATAATTCCCTAACGGATGGGTGTAGATCGCCGGGCGCAATCCTTCGGCCCGTCCCTGTTTTAACGATTTCGATAGAATTTCATTTCCGGTCCTTCCCACCTCAAAATATCCGGTAAATATATCCTGCACCCTATTCCCTTCTGCAAAGGCCTCCTCGAGGAAGCCGGGAACTTTGGTCTCGCCATTTGTCAGGACATAGGCATGTTGTTGGCAATCTGTATTCAGGCCTATGTAAGTGATCCCAAAATCACAATGCAATAAGTCTCCGGGTAAGATCACTTTATCCTTATCACCTTTTGTAAAAGAATAAATATGACTCCTTAAAACCTCCTCGCTTCGTTGAATATCAACGGTAGGATGAAACCAGGTTTCCAGACCCATATCGGTTACTTTTTGGCGCATCCACCACACAACTTCATCTGTGGTTGTTTTTCCGGGTGTTATGACCTCGTTTGAAAAAGCCTCATCAATGATTTTGTGAGTGACCTCAACGAGCGTATGGTAGAGTTCCATTTCTTTTTGGGTTCTGGTTTCTATCCAACCTATGGCTAATTTTTCTGCTGAAACCAGTTTGCTCTCCAAATTTGCCGGAAGGGCCTCTTTCAATTCGGCATAATCTGTCGCTACCAATCCGTCAGCAATTCCGAAGTGCTCAGAAATATTGATGCCAATGGTCGATGGGTTCCTCTCTTCGATGATCTCGACCAGACGTGCCCACTGGTCGGGTTGTTTTTCTTTATCCCAGGCTGATGTTATATTCTTACCTACATCATAACGTGCAACGGCAAGTTTCTCGAAAATATTCCCGTTCTTATTTCGGTAGAAAACCAAAATAGTTCTTCGTCGGGCATTGAGCCAGGTTGCGGGAAGCATGGTACGCATCACAGGATCTTCATTATATTCACGCGAAATGACCAACCACATATCGATTTGAGCATTGTCCATTAACTCCGGAAGCAAATTCTCAAACCTATCGGCTATAATTTCATCTTTAAGCAGGGCCCTTTCCCTTTCAGGAAGGATCTGTGCGATAGTTGTGAGTGAAACGATCAGAAACAGGAAGATCAGGATTTTCATAACATCTGGTTTTCTCTAAAAATACGGATTTCAATATAAAGGTTTGTTTAAAATAAGCTGATAATCATTGAGGGAAGTATTTTATTTGTGTTATTTCGGCACTTACTTTTTATAGCTATTTATCAACTTAAGTACATCTGCACGTTTAATCTTTCCTGTTGCAGTATAGGGAAATTGTGACAGGGTGTAGATCTTTTTAGGACGCTCGTAGGAAGATAGAGCCGAAAAGGCCACCGCAAAATCGGGCGACTTATCACCGGATTCACTTTCTAAGATAAGTATGAGACGTTCCCCTAGCTCGGTATCCTGTTCTGCTCCGATAACAAAAGGAGTCGTTATATATGCCGATAGTTTAGCCTCGATCTCTTCAGGGTTAATTTTTATCGCTCCGCTGTTTATAATGTTATCGTGTCTACCCAACCAAATAAAGGAAAGTGGTGAATGTAGATCAACCAGATCATTTGTGACCACCGTTCCATTACTCACTTTAGGCGCATCGATCACCAAACACCCTCTATCATCTACAGTGAACTTTACATCAGGTAGAGCTGTAAATACGTCAGATTTTGCGAAGCCGTTGATTCTTCGCACCGCCACGTGGGTAATGGTTTCGGTCATACCATAAGTGGAAAATACTTCAGTCGATTTGCTTTGTAACTGCGCTTCCAATTCCGTGGAAATAGCACCTCCACCCACGATCAATTTTTTCACTTTGTCAAGATCATCGATAGAATGAAGTAATTGATAAGGAACCATGGCTACAAAATCGTAGGGATTATCATATTCAACCAGAGACTTTTTTTCCGGTGCCACCACGTGCAGATCCCAGCCCAACACCATTGCGCGAACCAACATCATTTTCCCCGCTATATAGTCGGATGATAAACAAAGCAACGCCTTTGTTCCTTCCCCAACTTTAAAATAGGTTCCGGTCGCTTCTGCGCTATGGATCATATGTTCTTTCGAAATAATGATCTCCTTCGGAATTCCGGATGATCCCGAAGTTCTCACAACCACCGTTTCATCAAAACTAAGCCATTCCTCAAGGAACCGTGCCATGCTACGCTCGTAGGAAGCACCTTGTTCCATAAGGCCATCCGAAAAGTTGAGCAACTCTTCAGCCGAAGGGTATGAAAGTCCGTTGAGCTTGAATTTAGGATGAATGTGTGGTGAGGTTGTATTCAAAATGTAAGTATCATTTATTCGATGACGGGAGCTTCTTCTGCCGGAGGCTCCACTTTACCGAAGAGTTTATCTTTCCAATTTGTCCATTTATATTTCTTCGCCAAGATCAACAAAATAATAGGGTAAATAATAAATACGGGCAAAATTATTTCAAGTATGGTAGTGCCGCCACTATCGCCGGTATATATAAAAATGGCGTCGGTTTGTAAGGCTGTCCAATCCGCTGTAACCAGTGTTGCGGCCAAAAAATTGTTTCCGAAGTGAAACCCCATCGCGAGTTCCAAGCCTTCATCCATCAACGTTATAATTCCCAAGAGCAAACCCGTTCCAATGTAAAATATCATTATAATAGAACCCAATTCACCTACTTCGGGATTAGCACTATGGAATATGCCAAACATGACCGATGTAATCAATAACGGAACCCATTTGTTACGAACCATTATTCCAATTTGTTGCATCAGGTACCCTCTGAACAAGTATTCTTCAAGCCCTACCTGAAATGGAAACAGCAGCAAACTAACCATCAATAAGATAGTAAATTTCAACGGGTTAAACTGCAATTCGATATTCGAAGGATCCAGATAATAAGACAGCCCGAAAGAAAACAATGTAATGATGGCAATAAGGGAGAATGCGAAGAAAATTCTCTTAAAATCGATCTTTTTTCTTGTGGTCGTGAGTGAGAGCAGACTCCTTTTATGTAAAAATACCACCAACAGGAATAGCAGTCCCAATAAAAAAGCGAATGGCAGAAGGTTGGCAGCCAACCAAAAATTCTTACTCGGGATGAGCTCCATCATTTTTCTTTGTTCTTCCACAAAATCGATCTGGTCTCCAAAAAAAATAAAGAAGATCAGGTTTGCAATGAACAGGCCCGAAACAAGAATAGTGGTCAATAAGAAAATCCAAAGTTCGTTTTTGCCTTTAAAGGCAAGTTGTATGTAATTCATAGTTAAAATTTAAATTTCCACTGAAGGTTGGTTTCATATTCCAGCTTCCCGTTACGAACTTTTAATGGAGATATTATATTGTTAACATATAAACTCCCGGTGCCTAACCCTTGCGGCAATTTACTACTTTTTGTGAATGTATATTGTGAAATAGCATTTAATCCCACGTTACTTTCCAGTGCCGATGTGACCCACCAATCGTGGCCCTTATCTTCCGCCAGGGAGATCCAGTGATCACTACCTTTAAATCCACCTATAAAGGTAGGTTTTAGAACAATAAATTGCGGTCGGATCGTCTCCAGAAGTTTTGTTTTTTCTTCGGAAGTGAACACACCTATCAACTCTTCGTCCAGCGCAATTGGAAGCGGCGTTACTTCACATAGCCGTGCCATTTCATCCCACTGCCCCTGTTTTATGGGTTGTTCTATGGAATGCAGGTCCAGTTCAGAAAGTCGGTGGAGTTTTTCTAAGGCGTCTTCGGGGTCAAAGGCTCCGTTGGCATCTACCCGAAGTTCAATATCGGTGACTGAAAATTCTTTTCGAACAGAACCAAGGAGGTCCAACTCGGTATGAAAATCTATAGCACCGATCTTCATTTTAATACAACTGAAACCACTTTTCAATTTTTCCGAAATTTGTTTCTTCATGAACTCCTTATCGCCCATCCAAATGAGTCCGTTGATAGGAATTCCAACCTCCCCACGTGAAAATTGGGAAGGAAATATTTCGAAGGGATCTTCCCTTTGTAACGATCTAAAAGCGGTTTCCAGCCCGATTTGAATCGATGGAAATTCGGTCAGTTGCGCATAGAGTGTTTCCAAACCCAGATCAATCGATTCGCATGCCCATTTCAGCTTTTCTTCATAATCGGGCCGGTCGTCTATACTAAGTCCGCGTAGCATCCCGCATTCCCCGATTCCCGTTTTATTACCCTCTTTCAGAATGATAAACCACGTTTCCCTTGTGGTTAGAGCGCCTCGAGAGGTGCCGGCGGGGGTTTTGAATTGCAGGATGTGCTTCCTATAAGTTGCTGTTGGCATGGACTATCAGATTTTTGGACTGTTGGACTGTTGGATTGTTGGATTGTTGGATTGAAAAATACTATGATCATTTGAAGGTTGATTTAAATTTTGAAGTCATTTTAACAATGGCTTCTAATTTTTGCAACAACCTCTTCAAGTCTTCTTCTTTTAGGTAATTTAAATCATATGAAATTAATAATTGAGTTTCAATTTCATAACAAGAGCCTATTGCAATTTCTAAAAATCTGGAAAAGTCCCTATTAGATTTTCTGGAGGCTCCTTCAGCAATATTAGATGGTACAGATACACCTGCTCTTCTTAATTGATTTATAAGTCCAAATTTCTCATCACTTGGAAACAAAGAGGTGATCTTATAAATATCTATGCAGAATGATCTACTATGTTTCCAAATCTCAAGGTCTTTGAATCTGTGCATGGAGTATCTCTAAAAATCCAACAATCTAATTATCTATAATTCTATCGACGCCCCTATATCCAACAACATCAGATCCTTGCCGGCATCATAAAACTTTTTCTTTGCGGCGTCACTATCAATTTCTATGTAACCAAAAGTATTGTAATGTACCCCCAATACTTTATCGCATTCCACAAAGTCACTGGCAATTATGGCATCATCCACACCCATGGTGAAATTATCTCCTATCGGAAGAACAGCCAGGTCGAGTTTTGTTCGCATCGGGATAAGTTTCATATCCATACTCAAGGCTGTATCTCCAGCTATATATATGTTTTTATGTTCTCCTTCAATTACGAATCCGCCGGGGAAACCACCATCGGTTCCATCATCAAAAGTACTGCTATGAATTGCCGCAACGTATTTTAGATGTCCAAAATCAAATTGCCAACCTCCACCATGGTTCATAGGGTGGACTTTGAATCCTTTTTCCTGATAATGCATGGCAATTTCATAGTTGGAAACTATTACAGCCCCAGTGTTTCTCGCGATGGCCTCCGCATCGAGCACGTGATCCATATGTGCATGAGTGAGTAAAATATAATCTGCCTGAAGAGCATTTATATCCACCTTATCTTTTGAAAGCGGATTTCCGGTAATAAAAGGATCTATAATGATGTGCTTTCCGGAAACTTCGATTGCCAAACTATTTTGGCCATAGAATGTAATTTTCATGAGTAAACTATTTAATTTGAAGTACTAAGGCCAATTTACGGAGATTTACTGAAAAAGAATATAAAAGATCAATGTAACCAACCAAATAGCATGGCGAATGCGAAGGTACCCAAAGCCACTTTTTTTAATTCGGAATCCAAGAGTCGGGGCTCCTTATTAATGGCTACTTTTCTAATATTCATCAGTAGTGGAATAAACGCGATACAGTATAAAAATTGTTCCGGCGAATGATACTTTATCGATGTGTATCCCAAGGCGCAGATAATTCCGAAGAACAATAAAAAATAATGATAGTACCTGGCTTTTACACCTCCTAACTTAACGACTAAAGTTCTTTTCCCAACCTGCCTATCATTTTCAATATCCCTCATATTATTGAGGTTGAGCACGGCAGTACTGAACAGCCCTATACTGAAAGCCGGCAGCAACAATGCCCATTCCAGGGCCTTGGTGAATAAAAAATAACTCCCTAAAACACTTAACATCCCAAAAAACAAGAATACAAAAACATCGCCAAAACCCGAATAGCCAAAGGCGCTTTTCCCTACCGTATATTTTACCGCAACTATTATCGAGGCTATCGCCAAATTGAAGAATACAAATGCCCAAAGAAAATGTTCATTTCCAAAAGCCATAAAAATCAACATGCTAGCGAGTAGGAGTGTGATAATAGCCGTTACGATCATGCCCAGCTTCATTTGTTTTGGGGAGATAAACCCTGAAGCTACCATTCGTTTTTCACCCGATCGGTTGGCATCCGTTCCTTTCACACCATCTCCATAGTCGTTGGCAAAATTAGAAAGCACCTGAAAACCAATGGTCGTTAGAATTGCAAACCAAAAAACAGGGGTTTCCCACACGTAATTTAAAATATAGCTGACAAGACCCTCATATTCTTCCTCCAAAATATTCGAGGTTTCGCTTAATCCCGCTCCCCAGCCCAATGAGGACCCAACGATAATTCCGGAGACCGATAAGGGTAACGTACGCAATCTCACCGCGGCGATCCATGCTTTTAGTTTTTCCATAAATGAAGACTATTCCACAAAAATACAAGTAAAAAAGAAATCGCTTCGTAATTCCTGAATTTTATAAAAGAGCCAACAATTTGTGTTTTAACCACATAGCTCTTAACCCATAGAAACCATATCTTCCATGTGAAAAAAAATAGTAAATTGGTCTTTACTAACACCCAAATCTTATCTAAAAAATGAAAAGAAATATCGATTTAGGATTACTGATCTTACGTGTTGGATTGGCGGCAATGCTACTCACTCACGGTATACCGAAATTTTTGGAATTCATCGGCGGAAACATGTCGGTAGTAGGCGATCCCATAGGAATCGGGGGATTGGTAACCACCCTATTGGTTATTCTTGCCGAATTTATCGCTCCCGTCCTTATACTCATAGGGTTAAAAACCCGGATGGCAGCTATATTGGTTATGATCCTGATGTCTGTGGCCGCTTTGGTAGTACACGCCGGTGATCCCTTTGGAGTAAAGGAAAAAGCGCTACTCTACCTCGTTGGATTCACAGCGATCGCTTTGATGGGAGCGGGTAAGATCTCTATGGATAAGAAATAGGTGGAAAACAGAGGACGGGATTATTAAATTGGTAATACAACTTAACTATCAAAGATCTTAGTAAGCAGTTCTTTTAATAATTCACCTTGCGGAAGATTAGCAGCTCCAACCCCCTTACTTTTCATATCCACCTCACGAATGGACGCTATTATAGCGCTGATATTTTTCATAGGAAAGTTGCGGGACGCCGTTTGATAGTCTTTTACGAAATACGGCCTCACACCCAAAGCAGAAGCCGCCACCGATTTATCGGTAAGGGAGTGGTATATCAATAGTTTTGAGAAGAAGCTATACATCAGTGCTATGGTTATCACCAGGGGATGGTTCTTCGGGTTGTGTGCAAAGTACTGTACGATCCCAAATGCTTTTTTTACGTCCCTGGCCCCGATGGCATTTTGTAATTCAAAATTGTTGAAATCCTTACTGATCCCTATATTTTCTTCCACTATTTCAGGGGTGATCTGTTCTTTTGGTTTAATAATGAGTTGGAGTTTTTCCAGCTCATTATTTACTTTACTCAGATCATTGCCCAAAAATTCGGTGAGCATTTGGGCGGCTTTATGAGTAATGGTATATCCTTTTCCCTTCATCACACGACGGATCCAATCCGGCACCTGATTATCATACAACTTCTTACTCTCAAACAACACCCCGTTTTGTTTCAGAAGTTTAGACAGCTTTTTACGTTTATCCAGCGTTTTATATTTGTAACAGATCACTAAAACAGTCGTGGGCTGTGGATTTTCGGCATAAGAAACCAGGTTTTCGATAGTTTGTGTTAAGTCCTGCGCTTCTTTTACGATCACCACTTGTCGTTCGGCCATCATAGGATATCGTTTCGCGTTGCTTACTATCTCTTCCACCGTAACGTCGCGACCGTATAATATCCTCTGATTAAAGCCCTTTTCCTCTTCGGTAAGAAGGTTGTTTTCTATAAATCGGGTAATTCCGTCGATATAATAAGGCTCCTCACCCATCAAAAAGTAGATGGGCGCAATGGTGCCTTTTTTTATATCGGTGATGATCTGTTTTACCTCTTCTAATGCCACGGGCCTTTTGTTTGTCTTTCAGCAGTCACCCTAGTGAAAGAAAGTTCCCGACTGTTTTACGGAAACGAACTAAATTATGAATTCTACACTGAAAAGTGTTACTTTGTTTTATGCTGAAATTGAATTTCCCTGATTATACTTTCCGATTCAAAAATAGCGAAAACAAATCATTGATTTTTGATGTTATCCGAAAAAAATTTGTCAGGCTGACTCCCGAGGAATGGGTACGCCAACATGTGGTTCATTTTTTAATTTCTGCTAAACATTTTTCTTCTTCCCTCATCAATGTTGAAAAACAACTCATCCTCAACGATACCAAAAAACGTTACGACCTAGTGGTTTTTAATAGTGACGGCAGCATCTATCTTATCGTGGAGTGCAAAGCGCCCAATATTGCAATTAACCAGGAAACTTTTGATCAGATCGCCCGGTACAATCTTGTTACTGAAGCTAAATATTTAATGGTCACCAACGGATTAACACATTACTACTGTCGAATGGATTACGAAAATGAACGTTATGTTTTTTTGGAGGAATTACCGGAAAAATAATTCCAAAAACTCATCGATCTTAAGAATTCATTCTTAAAATAAAAAAAATATCTTTGCATCCAATGAGTGTCGCCATCGTCATCCTTAACTGGAATGGAAAAAAATTGCTGGAAGAATTCCTGCCCTCTATAATGCAATTCTCTGAAGGGGCTACGATCTACATGGCCGATAATGCTTCGAGTGATGATAGTGTTTCTTTTGTTTCCGAAAAATTTCCGGAAATAAGGATCATTCAGAATAAAGTCAACGGTGGTTTCTCCAAAGGCTACAATGACGCCTTGTCATCTCTTTCCGAAGATATCTTTATACTTCTAAATAGCGATGTAGAAGTCACCGAAAACTGGTTGGGTCCGGTGCTTTCAGAGTTTAGCAAAGATGAATCCCTTGTGGCTGCTCAACCAAAGATCCTCGATTATAATAACAAGGACTATTTTGAATATGCCGGTGCAGCGGGTGGGTATATTGACAAATTAGGGTATCCCTACTGTCGAGGGCGTGTTTTTAACAGCATCGAAAAGGATGAAGGGCAATACGATGATATCGTCGAAATTTTTTGGGCCACGGGTGCCTGCCTATTTGTGAAACGAGAAGCTTTTTGGAAAACGGGAGGTTTAGATGAAGACTTTTTTTCACATCAGGAAGAGATAGATCTGTGTTGGCGAATGCAGGCAAACGGAGGAACTATAAAATATATTGGTACCGCGGTTATTTATCATGTAGGGGGAGCAACCCTGGCTTCCAGTGATCCCAAAAAAACATTTTATAATTTTAGAAATACACTATTGATTTTGGTAAAGAATGTCAAAAGCAGGGGGATTTGGTGGGTCATCATTCTGCGCCTGATCCTGGATGGAATCGCTGGTTTTCAGTTTTTATTGCAGGGAAAAGGAAATCATTTTTTAGCGGTGATAAAGGCGCACTTCAGTTTTTATGGCTTGCTGGCTCGATTTCTTCGGAAAAGAAAAACGCAGGCAACACGATTGAAATATTTCAAAATAAATTCCATCGTATGGAAGTACTTTATTGTAAAAAAACGTAACTTTAACACCCTCTAATAAACTTTACTTAAAATATTGTTAAGTAGTCTGTAACTACCTATTGAATTTATAATATTGAACAACCTTTTAAAAATAACAAATGATGAAAAAAATTTTAATATTAATAGTTTCTACCGGCTTATTGATGACCTCATGTGTGTCGAAAAAGCAATTTTCCGAATTGGAATCCAAATATAGGACAACACAAGATTTGTTAAACACCGCCACGGTTAAACTGAACTCCTGTGAAGCGGATAGAGCAGCTGCCAATGCCCGTGCTGCCTCGCTTGAAGAGAGACTTCAAGATCTAAGAGCAACCAATAAAAACCTTATTGAAAGTTCGAAATCAATGACCATTCTCACTCAGACAGGAGCATCCAATCTTGAGAAATCCCTGGAGAGTATGAGAGAAAAAGATCTA
Organism: Bacteroidota bacterium; assembly: GCA_004356305.1. GTDB lineage: Bacteria > Bacteroidota > Bacteroidia > Flavobacteriales > Flavobacteriaceae > Aureisphaera. Next base: position 21,583 of record SMXJ01000131.1, read on the forward strand.
AAAATAAATCGACTGCAAGATGCCTTGAACAAAAAGGATAGTGTAACGCTCGCCTTGGTCACAAGCCTGAAAAGTGTCGTGGGTATGGACGATCCCGATATCGAGATCAACGTTGAAAAAGGAGTTGTTTATATTTCGCTTTCGGATAAGGTGCTGTTCAAAAGCGGTAGTTATAATGTGACCACCAGAGCCAAAGAAATTTTAGGCAAAGTAGCTATGGTTATAGCGAACAAACCCAATTTTGAAGCCATGGTTGAAGGACATACAGATGACAGGCCTTTCAAAAGCGGAGTGCTTATAGATAATTGGGACCTGAGTGTGAAACGCGCTACTGCTATCGTTAGATTGCTGCAAGAGCTAGGTATTGAACCTGAACGATTGGTTGCATCGGGACGTAGTCATTATGTGCCCCTGGTGGAAAATAATACGGCGGAAAATCGATCGATCAACAGACGTACCCGTATTTTGATACTTCCTAAGATCGATCAATTCTACGAGATGATCGAGCAAGAAATGAAGAATCTGGAAGCCGATGACTCAGGAGGAAATTAATAAGAATAAAATATTTAAACAGGAAGAACCCGGCTATCAGGTCGGGTTTTTCATTTATATCAGATTTTAATTTTCTAAATTCAAATCTCCAAACTCCCTTTTCCTGCTCGGATCAGTTCAGGTTCGTTGCCGGTAAGATCGATGACGGTTGAAGGAATATTTCCACCGTACCCACCATCGACAATGATATCTACCCTATTCTTCCATTTCTCGAATATAAGTTCAGGGTCTGTTGTGTATTCGATCAAGTCGTCTTCATCTTTAATAGAAGTAGAAACTACGGGATTTCCCAAAGCACTTACAATGGCCTGGATTATAGGATGATCCGGTATACGTATCCCAACTTCTTTCTTCTTTTTGAATACCGAGGGTAAATTGCTATTTCCAGGGAGAATAAACGTATAGGGCCCCGGAAAAGCACGTTTCAACAGCTTAAAAGTACCTGTATCTATTTGTTTTACATAGTCACTTAAATTGCTCAGATCTTCACATATGAAGGAAAAATTTGCCTTTTCGAGCGGCACCCCTTTTATTTTCGCTATGCGAGACAGGGCTCCTTTATCGGTTATATCACAACCTAAAGCATAGACGGTATCACTTGGATAGATCACCAATCCACCACTACGTAAGCTATCCACTACCCTTCTAATAGCTTTGGGATCGGGATGGTCCTTATATATTTTGATCAATTCTGCCATAAGTTATTTTTAGCCCGGTGTTTGCATCGCAATAAATTCTATTCTATAAACCACGTATACCATCAACTACTCATTACTTACTTCTTACTACTTATAATTCGATAACTTTTAGCTTTGCAAATCGGAGTAGCAACTTTTTCAATCCTCCATTTTCAAAATCAATTTCCGCCCTGGTGTCTGCTCCAACTCCTTCTATCTTTAGGATCTTCCCTTTCCCGAAGCGGACATGTTCCACGATCATCCCTTTATGAAGATCTGCAGACACCGGGTCGAAATTCTTATCGGGGCTGTTCATCGGTTTTAATCTCCTCAATTTCCGTAATTGAGCTTCGCTCGGGTCTTTGGCTGATGTTCTTTTAAGGGGTTTTCGCAATCGCAACTTACTTTTATCCACTGCACCAAAAATATCGGAATTTATCAATGGCTTATAGCGATGCTCTGTGACAGGGGTTATATATTCCAGATAACTATCGTCGATTTCCTCTATAAATCGGCTGGGTTCCGCGTCGATCAATTTACCCCAGCGATATCGACTTTGGCAATAAGTTAAGATCGCTTGTTTTTCGGCCCGGGTGATTGCCACGTAAAAAAGACGTCTCTCTTCTTCCAGTTCGGCCCGGGTGTTCAAACTCATTCCATTTGGAAACAGATCTTCTTCCATTCCTACTATATAGACGTATGGAAACTCCAATCCCTTCGCCAGATGTACGGTCATCAGTGCCACTTTATTTTCATCTCCGTTATCGTTGTCCAGATCGGTCACTAGGGCGACATCTTCTAAAAATTCAGCCAATGAACCCGTTGTATCTGCCAATTCTTTTTGCTCTTCTACAAAATCGCGCATCCCATTGAGCAACTCTTCAATATTTTCGATGCGGGCAATACCTTCAGGGGTTCCTTCCTTTTTTAACTCTTGAACCAAACCCGTATTTTTCGTAACATGTTCGGCGATCTCAAAAGCATCGTAGCCTCTATTGAGT